>NZ_JBLUOI010000017.1:0-32610 GCF_048059995.1 Metabacillus sp. YM-086
GATATCTCGTTTCATATCCTTAACTTCTTGTCTCGTTTCTTGTTGCTCCCTTTTCATATCCGTTTGCTCTTGTTTCATATCACCAACCATTCTTATCAAGTTGGCTAGCATGTTTTCCATTCGCTCTAATCGTTCTTCCATTGAACTCACCTCCTTCTCTACAATATTTTACAATCTTTTTAGGAAGTACGCTATTGGTTAAGCATTTTTCACAAGAAATGAACAAAGACAGCCCCCACCACTGGAGACTGCCCTCAACCTTACCCTTTCACCGATCCTGCTAATAGTCCTTTTACAAAATATTTCCCAAGTAATATATATACTAACAATGTTGGTAATGCGGCTAATAGTGCCCCGGCCATTTGGACGTTCCAGTGAACGATTTGGCTTCCTGATAGGTTTTGTAGGGCAACCATAACTGGTTGTTGATCAGAGGTTGTGATTGTTACTGCGAATAGGAATTCGTTCCAGATGTTTGTGAACTGCCAGATTGCTACTACAACAAAGCTTGTGATGGAAAGTGGAATCATGATGTGACGGAAAATTCCTAGGAAACCCGCTCCATCGATTTTTGCTGATTCGATCATTTCTTCCGGGATGTTCGCGTAGAAGTTACGGAACATGAGTGTTGTGATTGGTAAGCCATAAACAACGTGAACGAAAATTAAACCGATGATTGAGTTATATAGTCCTACTTCACGTAAGAACTGAATTAATGGGATTAAGATACTTTGGTATGGAATGAACATTCCGAATAAGATTACTGTGAAAAGAACGTCTGCGCCTTTGAATTTCCATTTTGATAACACATAGCCGTTCATTGCTCCTAGTAAGGCAGATAGTAGTGTTGCCGGGATAACTAGGTAAAATGAGTTCATTAAGTTTGGTGCTAATTTTTCAAATGCCTCTGTGTAACCACTAAAGTCGAGTGAGCTTGGTAGCTGCCACATGGTTGCTAGCGTTACTTCATCAAATGGTTTTAAGCTTGTGATGAGCATAACGTAAACTGGCATAAGGAAGAACAGACTCATGGCGATTAAGATGAGATAAATAATAGGTTTGCCGATTCGTTGTAGCACCATGTTACGCTTCACCCTTTCTGCTGTGGATTAAATATGGCACGATAAAAATAGCTACAGATACCAGCATGATAATTGCGATTGCTGCACCGTTTGCATAATAGTTGCCACGGAATGTTGTTTCAAACATATAAACACCAGGTACGTCAGTGACGAAGTTTGCACCAGGACCTGTCATGGCATAGATAAGATCGAAAATCTTTAATGAAATGTGAGCCATGATGATGATGACACTCACTGTGATTGGACGTAATAATGGTAGAATAATTTTTCGATAGATTGTAAATTCAGATGCACCGTCCATACGTGCTGCTTCTCGTACTTCATCTGGAACACCGCGTAATCCTGCTAAATACATTGCAAGTGAGAAGCCAGTCATTTGCCAAACGGCTGCGATCACAACTGCAATTAGTGCTGCCGGAATCCCGAATTCAATTTTTCCCCATTGAAAGCCTGCGAGGATAGTTGTGTCTGTATACCATTTTGACTCTAAGCCGAGTTTGCTTAAAAATAAGTTCACACCTGTTGTTGGGTTTAATAGCCACTGCCAAACTACCCCTGTTACGACGAACGAAAGCGCCATTGGGAAGAAAAACAGGTTACGGAATACGGGCTCTGCTTTAATTTTTTGATCAAGTAAAATCGCAAGACCCATTCCGCTTATAATTACAAAGCCAATGAATAGGATTGTGAAAAAGATTGTATTACGTAAATCCGCTTGGAAACGGAAGTCTTGGAATAAGTAGATGTAGTTTTTTAGACCTGCGAACGAAAAATCAGGAACTAGTGTGTTCCAATTACTTAAGGATACATAACCGGTCCAGCCGATAAAGCCATAAACAAAGACCAAAATAAGAATAAATGATGGCAGGATAAAGCCGATGGCCATAAGGTGATCACTTGTTAGCTTTTTCTTTTTCGGTAGGGATGCAACGGTCTGGGCTGATTGTGATGTTTTGACTGTTTCCATCTAAGTTCTCCTCCTTTATGAGAGGTCAGGGAATCGATTCCTGGCCTCTTTTAGAAAAACTTGGCTTGTCGCCCGCAATGGCGAAAGCCTTAGTTTTTCTTATACTATCCTCCATAAAGTATGAGCTATTGATAGTATAAAAAAGGGGAAGAGACTGTGCTCATCCCCTTGGTGATTACTTAAGCTCTGCTTGAGCAGCTACTAAGGAATCTGTGAATTGACCTACATCTTGTTGTGTAACGAAGATGTTCACATTTTGGTTTACTTTTGTTAAGAAGCCTTCAGCAGCAGCTGAACCGTGCGCTAAGCTTGGTGCTAGACTAGCCGTTTTGAAGTCTTCGATTGTGTCTTTTCCGTATTGGTCATATTTTTCAACGTCTGAATCAACACGTGCCGGAATCGATCCTTTTAGTGGGTTGAATGCATCTTGACCTTCAACTGATGCTAATACGCTTAAGAATTGTTTTACACCTTCTGGATTTTCAACACCTGTTGGTAAACCGAATGTATCTGTAATAACCATGAATTGACCGTCAGTACCTGGAGTAGCTACATAGCCAAAGTCTTCGTTAACAGCTAGGTTTAAGTCATTTACAAGATACCCTTTTGCCCAGTCACCCATCACATTCATCGCTGCTTCGCCGTTTGCAACTAATTGTGTTGCATCTTGCCAGTTACGAGATGCGTGGTCTTCGTTGATGTAAGCAAGCATTTTTTTGAATGTTTCTGCTGCTTCTACTACTTTTGGATCGTCAAATGATAATTCGCCAGTCCAAAGCTTACCGTAGTCTTCAGCACCTAATGTACCTAAAAGAACTGTTTCATAAAGATGTGTTGCAGTCCAAGGCTCTTTGTCTCCAAGAGCTAATGGTGTGATGCCTTTTGCTTTTAATGCATCTGCTACTTCAAAAAACTCATCAAATGTTGTTGGTGCTTCTAAGCCATTTTCTTCAAATACCTTTTTGTTGAACCATAGAACGTTACCGCGGTGAATGTTCACTGGTACAGAGTAGATGTTGCCATCTTTACTTACCATGTCAATTAAGTCTTGTGGAAATTTATCGTTTAAGCCTTCTGCTTCAAAAAAATCGTTAAGTGGTTCCATTTTCCCCGCTGCTACCCAGCCTTCGTTAAGCTCGGCACCACCGTGAACCTGGAATGTTGCCGGAGGATCGTCACCTTGCATACGGCTCGCAAGTACAGCCTTCGCGTTTGTTCCTGCTCCACCAGCTACTGCTGCGTTTTCAATTGGAATATCTGGATGCTTTTCCTCAAATAATGCAATAAGAGCCTTTAATCCATCTTCTTCACCAGCACCAGTCCACCAGCTGAAAATATCTAATGGAGCTGCTTTATCGCCGCCGCCCTCACTGCTGCTGCCTTCTGATGCTTCCTCTGTGCTTGAGCCTGAGCTACAAGCTGAAACAATCAATGTAAAGACTAAAAATAGTGATAATAGGAAAGTCTTTTTCATCTTACATCCCCCTTGTTTATATGTTTGTAATCGCTTACTAGTTTTAGTATAAAGGGGAATGGAAGCGTTTTTATTAGTTAAATTCTTCACTATTTTATTTATTTCTGCATTATTTTGTGGTCGACCTGAACTGTTTAGGTGATAAATTTGTCACCTTTTTAAAGACTCGACTGTAATAATTTGGATCTTTGTACCCAACTTCATAGGCGATTTCTTTTAAACTTAGGTTCGTTTGGAGGAGAAGCTCCTGAGATTTTTCTATTCGATAGTCGGTCACATAGTCGATGAATGTTGTCTTTGTTTGTTCCTTGAACATTTTGGTAAAGTACGTTGGTGTTAGCTCAACGTATGCCGCAACATCTTCAAGGCTGAACGATTCTTTGTAATGGTCGTGAATATAGGTTTTTGCTTTTGAAATGGCATCGTTGCCCTCGCCTTGGAGAATGATTTTTTCTCCAAATTGGCGGAGGAGATGGATAAAATCATCTTTTGTATTTGCTTGAAGAATGGGAAGGTCCCGAAGGTTGATACCTTCCTCTTCAATTGCTTGCTTGATTTTGATTGCCCATTCTCGGATGTGTTGCGTGACTTTTTCATTTTGGTCAAATTGTTTCGTTAAATGGTCATAGTATAGATGGAAGTAATCGGTTGCTTGGTCGACTCTTCCGGCTGTGATTTCATTTTGAATGGACTTTTCTAGTTTTTTGGCTGTGCTGTCTTCTTTTTCGTTAAGTAACGGAAATCCATAGGATACACTTGTTTCCTTTGTTAGCTGGGTGGAAGCTAGCAAGGCCTGTTGGTATGAGATTGATAGCTTGTCTAATTCGGCAAAAGGTGATCCGATACCGATGTTTGTATCGGATGGAAGCTCATGGCTTAGAGCTCGAGCTAGGTTAAGCGCATCTGCTTTTAGGTGATGCGCTGATTTTTTTTCTGAAAGGAAAAGAACAGTTTGCTTGTCTCCTTGTGCTTTTATTATATGTGGTAGATCGGTTTTGTGTTTAAGTGTGTTTGATAGTGTTGTGATGTCACAGCCTGTGATGACTTGGAAGAAGCCCATTTGTGCGTTTGGATAGAGACTTCGGTACATTTGCTCGGTGTCGGCTGTGATTTCGTTTTGTGTGATCGCAGTGATGAGCTGTTGCTTGACCAACTTTTCTGTTTCGTTTAGCTGTTGCTTTGTTTGTTCTTCTATTTGTCTGGCTTCTTTGATTTCTTTTTCAACTCTGAGTAAGGATTCGAGTGTTTCTTGTTTGTTGCTCGGTTTGAGGATATATTCCTTAACTCCCTGCTTCATTGCTTCTTTTGCATACTCAAAGGAATTATATGCTGACACCATAATGAACTTCGTTTGCGGCAGCTCGGCGAGAATTTGTCTGATCGCTTCGAGACCGTCGATACCGGGCATGTGGATGTCCATGAACATGATGTCCGGCTTGTGAAGCCTTGCTTGTTCGATTGCAATGCGACCATTTGCCGCTTCGCTAACAACCTCCATATGTGTAAGGCTCTCGGTAATAAACTTTTTCATCGCTTTGCGTTCAATCAATTCGTCATCTACTATGATGATTTTCATGGGTTTGCCTCCTTTTTGGTGTTTTTGTGTGAGGGGAGGTGTGTTCGACAAATTGTGGGGCGTGCCTGTCACTTCCCGAGTTTTTGCCGACAAAATTCGGGTGGTGACAGGCACCCGTTTCTGCACCTCATCCCCGCGGCAGTCTCATCCGAATTGTCGTCCCTCTGTTGATCTCTGAATCTATTTCTAAAATATCTTGTTGCTTGTAGACTAGCTCGAGTCTTTTGATGACGTTTTGGAGGCCGATTCCGGTGGAGTGGCCACTGTGTTGTTCATGGAGGTCGATTTGGTCGCGGGAGAAGATGCGTTTCTTAGTTTCTTCGTCCATGCCTTTGCCGTTGTCCTCCACTTCGACGATGACTTGGTCATCTTCACAATAAATGTTCAAGCTGATGATTCCGCCCTCTTCCAGCTTTTCGACTCCGTGTATGAAGGAGTTTTCGACTAATGGCTGGAGGGTGAGGGCTGGGATTTTGGTGTCAAGGCAGCCTTCATCGATGTTTGTTTTAAATGTAATGCGTTCTGCAAATCTTGTTTTTTGGATATAGAAATACTCTCTTACCACGTTCACTTCTTCTTTTAATGTGACTGATTTATTTATGTCACCAAGGCTTGATCGCAACAATGTTGAAACGGATTGAATGAGCCTTGATGTAACGTTGGCATCTTCTAAATACGCCATTCTTGAGATTGTATTTAATGTATTAAACAGAAAGTGTGGATTAATCTGATTTTGTAAATGCTTAAGTTCCAATTCTTTCAGGAGCTGATCAAGCTCGGATTTTTCCTTTATTTCTTCTATTAATTGTTTAATATTTTCTCGCATGTGTTCGAACGAGTCACTTAATACCTTTACTTCATCATTAGTTTTCACCTTAATTGGCGGACCTTCGAAGTTTCCTTCTGAGACTTCTTTTGCCGCTTTAGATAATCTTCGCAATGGATGAGTCAGACCTCTCGAGAACAAGACTGCGGTTAATAACGCTAACAGAAGGGTTGAGCTGAAAAGGTTAATCGTGAACCATTTAAAAGCATGCTGTCGCTCTTCCATTTCTTGGTAAAACATTTGGTATTCAGCTAGCTCGAAATTGATTAGCTGAAGAGTTGATTCCAAAATATATGAAGATATATTACGTACTTCCTTCGCGTGTGTTGTGTATTGATCTAAGTTATCGTACTGAACAGCTGCAATGGTGATGTCACTTTCAAATAGCAGATTTCGAACCATTCTTTGGTATTTATCAAGCTCTTCTCTATTAATTCCTGTAATTGCATCTTCTTGGAGCTTTTCATTATTTTCTTTGAGGCGCTTCTTTAGATCTCTATACTCCTCTAAATACACATTGTCTTTTTCCACAACATAAGCATTAATTTTTTCATAAACCTGCGATGATTGTTGAGAGATTTCATTAAATAGGAGAAACCTCTCAAAGCTAGCATGGTACTCTGAGACCATTTGTGAACTGCTGAAATAAATAGAATATGAAACAACATTAAATAGTAGTACAAAAGCTAAAAAATAAACTAATAATTTGTTGCGAATGCTTGTCATGGCTTACTTCCTCCATTCATAGAGGATGGTGAGATTGGCAGGTCTTCTTTATAAATTACCTTTGTATCTGTATGCTGAAGTGGATCCATTTTTTCACCCTTGTTGAGTTGAATCATTTTTTCAACCGCTTCATAGCCCATTTGATAAGGAAATTGAACGACAGTTGCTTCAATTGTGCCTTCTTCAATATAATCAAGCGTTTCTTGCAAAATATCAAAGCCGATAATGTACAAATCCTCTTCTGCCTTCACCCTTTTCACAACCTTGGCAATGCCGATTCCATCGAGCGCACTTGTGCCGTAAAATGCTGTTGTTTTAGGATGCTGCTGCAAAATGCGGTGGGCAGCTTCTTGCGCGCCAATTTCCGTGATATTGGACTCTTCTATAGCAACGATCTCGATTCGCTTTTCTGTTGCAACGGCATCCTTAAAGCCTTGAACGCGTAGCTTTTGATGAGGTGCTTCAAGGCGACCTGTAACGATTGCGACCTTTTGCTCACCCTTTGTATCGTTGAGCAGCGCTTTACCTGCAAGAAAACCAGAATAGTAGTTATCTGTGCCCACATACACAGCCCGGCCGCTTTCAGGAGCATCTGTATCGATTGTCACAACAGGGATTAATTTTTCTCTCGACTTTGTGACAAGCTTATCAAACTCCGGCTCTGCCACCCCCTGCGTGATCACTCCGTCAACTAGGCCTGCGATTGCCATATCAATCGTTTTTAAATACTCATCATTATTTGCCTGCTTTGGTCCTAAATACTCAAGGTACACATTGTGAAATTTGGCGGCATCTCTTGCTCCTTGTTCGACGAGACGCCAGTAATCATTATCGAGCTCCTCCGGAATCAGGACAAAATGATAGTCGTAAGTTTGTTCGGCATTAGGCTTAGCTTCTTCGTTAAAGTGAAATGTTTCTTTTCCATAATATAATGTAAGAAAACCAGTTAGTAAGAATACGAGAAAAGTAATGATGTATAGAAAACGTCGGAAGTATAACATGTTGTGACCACCTTTTAATGGTAAGCGTTTTCTACTATTTTAGTTGATGTGGGGGGAGATTGGTAGGGGAGATTACGGGAGAGGGTTGAGTAATTTGGATTCTTGGAAATGTTTTTTGGTGATATTCTGATGGATTGTGTGGAATAATTCATGTATTTCATGGAAGTATGAGGTTTTGTTGCAATTTTTATTGCCGAGTTATTACTTTTTATCGGAAAATCCAGCTGCTAACGAGAATATTTCCGGTTTATCCTCGCTAATAATGCATTTATCCGCGATTCTGGAGAGTTTATCTGCGATTTTGAGAATTTATCTGCGATTATTCTAGTTTTATCCACGATTATCGGGATTTATCTGCGATTAGACAAATTTCAACAAAATCCAAGAAGTGACAGGCACCACCTACAAATACAAAAACGAGCACCCCCAAAGGTGCTCGTTCTTTTTATGATGCATATACTTTTCTTATTTGAGAAATTAAGTCTTCTATCATTTCATTAGTTGTGATATCTACTTTTGCTTCGCCTTTGTCGTAGGCGCTTAATAGAATTTGTAACAGCTCTTCTTGTTTCAGCTGATTATCCTTCATATTGTATAAGTTTCCTTTCTTTTTTTACAAATTCAGACAATACCAAGTCATTATACTTTGATTCTGTGGTGCTGACAAGATGTAATTTTTTTGGTTTGCCCGGAACAAATAAAAATTTCGAAAGCTGCTTATCTTTTATGTCCCCGCTTCTTTCTTGTACTAAACCTTTTTGATCGATTCAATATGCGTTATAATAGAAGAATTAGGTTTATTTCAATCATTTATCTGTTTAATGTAGTGCAGCTGTGCTTGGGCGCAGTTCTGCTTTAAATGAAAGGAGTCCTCTCTATGCTTGGTCGGGAACTTAGTAAAGAATTTGTACTTGGTGCCGGTGAACAGATTAAACAGTTGCTTTCTCCTCAGGATGAGCATGATCGTAATGTCGTGAAAAAAGGACTCATTTTATATCGTCAAGGTAGTATTTATAATGTGAGCACAACAAGTCACACTGTTTCTGCAAAAGTCCAGGATGTCACGAGTGTTCAGGTTGAGCTTGATTTAGATGATTTTGTGATGAGCACGTGTACGTGTCCGGCTCCTTCAATTTGTCGGCACCGTATAGCAGCCTTTTTATATGTATATGCAAGTGTTGACCGAGTCGGTACATTCGTTGATCTTTGGAAAGAAGAAAAACCGATCGATGACGTGTTAAAGCATGTACAAAAAGCAAGCTCACTTTTAAAGCCTGAAAAGGAGTATGAAGATTCCTCCCTTGCAAGCTGGATTGCTTTTTTTGATCGTGAGTTTGAGAGCTGGTATGAACAGGTTTCTTCTCCTAATCAGCTTTTCCAAAGTCTTTTTCATCATTATTATTCGGCCCTGAAAAAGAAGGCGCCTAAGTCTCCTGAGATGAAACAGTTTTTTATCGTTCAGGCATCTGTGACAGTTTTTATAAAAATCTTGCAGCTTATTAATGAGACGAAGCCAACGGACTATATGTTACAACATATTATTTATCCTTATATTGATCAGCTTTCCGATAATGTGGCAATCGCAATTTCTGAGATGAAGCGCTATGCCTTGCCGTTTGCCCTTGATCCGCTATTAGTGGACAGTGTTGAGCGCTTCCGTGAGCTATTGTTCACGAGCAAGCACTATCAATATGAACGTTCGAATTTGTATCAGCTGCTATGGATTGAGCTATTGCGTCGCGATAAGTTTATAAATATTGAGCGAGAATGGCTTGAGGAGCATCTTGAAAATGAAAAGAATAAAGAGCCTTCGTATGCGGTGGAAATGGAAACAGCACTCATGCATATGGATTTTCTTCAATCACGTGATGAGCACATTTTTGAAACAATGAAAAAGCTCACACCAGCTGCACTGCCGTTTACCTTTCATTGGGTTGAGGACATCATGAAAAAGAAAAACTGGAAGCGCATGTCTGCCTGGATGTCTTACATGATGGACAATTCAAACGAATACATAAACAGTGATCTTCCTTTTGAAGAAAAACGACAGGTTGTCCGCTATATGATGCAGCTTATTAAGCAATACTCAAAAGCTACGAATGATGAAAAGCTGTTTGAACGTGCATGTCGTAACATGCTTCCGTTGAGCTATGCAGAATATCATGATTTTCTTTTAGATAAAGAGCAGTATCGCACGTGGATTGAGCTGCAGACGTTGTTAGGCTTTTCAATAGAAGAAATGGATACTTATGTGTTAAAAGATATCGAAAAAAGTGAGCCGGGTGTCCTTTTGCCTCTTTATGTTAAAACGGTTAAGCATGAAATCAGTATGAAGACCCGTGAAAATTATAAAATGGCTGTGCGCTATTTAAAGAGAATGAAAGCTCAGTACAAAAAGCTGAAGCGCGAGGAAGTATGGGAAAATTATATTTTGCAGCTATCAGATGAACATAAACGACTACGTGCATTTCAGGAAGAATTGAAGAAAGGGAAGCTGATCCATGATTAATACTGTCAATATTGTCTTGCATGCAGAGCAAATCGAAAACAATTCTTTTTATGTTTACTGTACGTCTGCGCATGATGAAAGTCCGCTTACAGTCGAAGAGTTTTCCCGCTACCTTTTCACCTGGCATGAGTCTTCTTTTTTTGGAACAAAATTAGAGGACATTAGCTATATCGGCTTGCCCGCTGTTCAGCTCTCAGCGTGGATGATGGTCGAGTTACTCGGGAAAGAAACGTACAACTCACTCGCAACGATTTCCTTGTCAGAAGATGCAGAGCGCCTTGCCCATGTGGCCCATACCATTTATGACCTTATCGAAAATGGTGAGTACGTCCCTGATTTTGAGGGCTGGAAGCAAGGTGTCACACGCTTCAAGGATTCCGGAAATGAACTTGAAGGCTTTGCATTAGATTGGTTTTCTGCAGCCATAACTGATTTGATCGAAAATGACCTGATTCTTCATGATGCATGGGCAGATATTGTGAATACCTATCCTGTTTTAACAACGTTTCAAGGACATTTTATTGATGAAACAGATTTTCTTGAAAAAATCGGGTGGCATCACGATGATACACCGTTTACAGTTGGTCTTCGCCTGAATGAACCAGAAACAGATAGCGATGATTGGCAGCTTGAGATTCTTCTGCGCAGTAAAACGGATGAAAACGACTTGGTTCATTATCAAGGCGAATTGCCGAGAAAGTGGAAGCCTTTCTTAAGCAAAATTGAACGTGAGCAGGAGCGCTTTTCAGAGGTTGTTCCTTGGTTGAGCTTTCAAACTGGAACAACCTATGTGACCGAAGATGAAGCATGGTTATTTTTAACCGATGCGAGTGAGACGCTGATCAATATGGGCGTGGAGATTTTACTTCCATCCTGGTGGCAGGTTGTGAAGGATTCACAGCTGATGCTCAAAGCGAAGGTGTCATCATCCCCACGTGGGCAGTCATTTGTTGGCATGAACTCACTGATTGATTTTAACTGGCGCTTTTCTACAAATGGTGTGGAGATGAGTGAAGAGGAATTTCTGCAGCTCGTTTCACAGCAGCGCCGTCTTGTGAACTTTAGAGGACAGTGGATTAAGCTTGATCCTGCCTTCATTAAACAAGTTCAGGCAATATTGAAAAAAGCCGATCGAGATGGCTTGCATTTGTCTGATATTCTTCATCAGGAGCTGAACGCAAAAGATCTTGACGAAGAAGATCGTGATGACATTGTTGATGCGCGTGCGTTTGCTAATATCCAAATTGAATTGAATCAGCAGATGAGAGGCTTGCTGCGGAAGCTAACTGATACAGAGGAACTACCGTCACATACAATTCCTGAAGAATTTCAAGGAACACTTCGTCCTTATCAGCAAAATGGTGTGGATTGGCTGTTATTTTTACGTAGTGTTGGCTTTGGTGCTTGTCTTGCAGATGATATGGGTCTTGGAAAAACGATTCAGATGATTGCTTATTTTTCTTATGTAAAAGCCACGGAAAAGCCTGAGCACCCTGCGCTCATCATTGCACCAACCTCAGTGCTTGGTAACTGGCAAAAGGAATTTGAGAAATTTGCTCCGCATTTGAAAGTGAAGCTTCATTACGGCCCGAACCGTCCTAAGGAAGAGCAGTTTGCTCCTTCTCTGGAGAATTATGATGTGATTATTACTTCATACGGACTTTCACATGCAGATTATGAGGAAGTTTCAGCTGTTAAATGGAGCACGATTTGCTTAGATGAGGCGCAAAATATTAAAAATGCCCATACAAAGCAATCGCGGGCAATCCGTAAGCTGCGCGGGCAGCATCATATTGCCTTAACAGGAACACCAATGGAAAACCGCTTAACAGAGCTTTGGTCCATTTATGATTTCTTAAATCACGGCTACTTAGGTAGCTTGCATAGCTTTCATAAACGCTATGTTCTGCCGATTGAAAAAGATCGTGATGTGGAGCAAATTGAGCAGCTGCAACGCTATATTAAGCCATTTTTATTAAGACGTACAAAACGAGATGAACAGGTTGCCTTGAATCTACCTGAGAAGCAGGAGCAGAAGGAATATATTCCGCTTTCTATTGAGCAGGCCTCGTTGTATGAGCAGCTTGTGAAGGATACGTTTGAGCAGGTGAATTCCTTGGCTGGTATGCAGCGTAAGGCGTTAATTTTAAAAATGCTTGGAAAGCTAAAGCAAATTTGTAATCACCCTGCCCTGTATTTGAAGGAACAGCAGCCAAAGCAGTTAGTTTCTCGTTCACATAAGATTGAAAAGCTTTTAGAGCTGACCACCCTGATTCGTGAGCAGCAGGAAAGCTGTTTGATTTTCACGCAATATATCGGCATGGGTGACATGATGAAAAAGCTACTGGAAAAGGAATTTGGTGAAAAGGTGTTGTTTTTGAACGGAAGTGTGATGAAATCAGAGCGTGACCGAATGGTTGAATCGTTCCAAAACAAGGAATTTCCGATTTTAATTCTTTCATTGAAGGCCGGTGGAACGGGACTGAATTTAACTGCAGCCAACCATGTGATCCACTATGATCGCTGGTGGAATCCTGCCGTTGAAAATCAGGCAACAGACCGCGCCTACCGAATTGGTCAGGACCGCTTTGTTCATGTTCATAAGCTCATTACGACCGGAACGATTGAAGAAAAAATTGATGAGATGCTAGAGAAAAAGCAATCTTTAAATGATGAAATTATTCAGAGTGAAAATTGGATTACGGAGCTTTCTTCTGATGAACTTGAGGAGCTCTTTACGTTATCGATGAGCTAGGAAGGGGTTTTTTGATGGCGACAAAGCAAAAAAGCAAGAAGAAAAATGAAGAAAAAAAGGCCCCACAGTGGCAAAAGCTTGTAACATTAATTGAAAAGAAGGTTTCGAAGTAGAGCGACAGTTTTTTAGCTGTCGTTTTTTTGTTTTTATAGTTCGAGCTGCTTTTCAATGTAGTTTAGCTTTGTGTCGTGGATGCCTGTTTTTGAACTTAAGTAGTCAACGTCCGTTTTTACACGGTTCAGGTCTGAGGAGTATATTTTAAATGCATCTCGATGCTGTTCTAATTCCTCTTCGACTTTTTTGAAGTGACTTCTTGATTCTGTTGCAAGGTTATTAAGGTTCTCTTCTAATGCCGATTGCCTGCGTTCTAATCGAACTAAACCAGTTTTCACATCTTTCATTTCATTTGTCAGGTTGTTTAACTTTCCGTCAACCTCATTAAATCTTTTATCAATTTGTTCGAATCTTTGATTTATCTCTTCAAACTTCTTATCAATATGATTCATAAACGATCTTAATAGCTCTTCCATCATTTTCACCTCCTCTTATTTATTATATCATCTATTTTATAAAGGCTGATTGCTGAGCAACCAGCCTTTATTTTACATATCCATTTCAACCGCGTTATCAATAACCTCTTGAGGTACTTTCACTTCTTCAATTGTATTAAAATCGCTGTATTTCCCTTTCATGTTTTGCTTCATTTTAAGTGTCTCGCCTTCAGCGGTAATTTCCATATCCATTATTGTATTTAAGCTAGTTGGGTAGTATGTTTCTTTATCAATAAGTATTTCATACGTTACTTTATTGATTTTCATGTTATTAAACATGTCTTCACCTGCAGATAATTCTTCTGGAAATGTTTCTTTAACTGTTTCTTTTATGAATTCTGTAAATTTATCACCAGAAGCATTTAATTTGAGAATATAATTTTGTTCATCTTGTTCAAAAGAGAAATCATCAACAAATTGCTGAAGTTTTTTGATTTCTTCTGCTGGGTTTGTTTGTTGATTCGATAACTGCATAAGCTGATCAGACATTTCCTTCGGGAATTTCATCCACTGGTTTGCAGCTGGATCTAATATATAAATTCCATCGGCAGAAAAATATGTTTCAGTCGATAATGCATTGTCTGCTCCAACATCATTCATTTTCATATCCATCTTTTGATATAAAGTCATTGGCTCTGTCACGACCTTCATATCAATTGCCGACTCCATATTAATGGCTTCTGTTTGTCCTGGGACAGTCATTTCTTGCTTCATATCCATTTGAACAGCAAAGCTCTTCATTTCTTTTGAAGCTTCCATTGAATTTGTCATAACCTGTTCGAGGGTTAGCTCTGATGTATTTTCTTTTTTATTTTCTTCTTCTGTCTTTGAACTTTCATTTACTGTTGTAGCAGTCTGATTACATGCTGCAAGTATAAACACTAGCATGGCTGAAAACAGTACTGATAACGTTTTTTTCAATTGGCACACTCCTTCTTCCCTTTTGTATGTAATACGTGTGAGTTTCCAGTAAGTTTCATATTTTACCAGAAATTCCAAATCAAGTGTAATGATACTCGATATAAAAAAGGAATTCACGCTACAATATAACTAGTTTTCTATAAAGGTAGAAACTCCTAGAAATTTCACAGCTCGATATGTAAAAAATCGGCTGATCACCTCCCAGCAATCAGCCTTCAAAATGTGGAATTAAGGGGATACCATTGATTCTTTCTCATGAAGAGAACGAGGGAAATTTAAGTTTCTTGCTCAACTAGTTCACGTGGCTTGCTACTCATAAAGCGAACAGAGTCAGCAACAACCTCTGTAACATACACACGGGTTTTTTCAGCATTTTCATAGCTGCGTGTTTGGAGCCGACCTGTGACTCCTACGATTGAACCTTTGCGGCAGTAGTTAGCCGTATTCTCAGCAGTTCGTCTCCACACCGTACAATTTACAAAATCTGTTTCAATTTCTCCAGCTGCATTTCGGAAACTACGGCTAACTGCAAGTGTAATGTTTGCAACTGGTGCTCCATCTGCTGTGTACCGAATTTCGGGATCTTTTGTTAATCTTCCAACCAAAATGATTTGATTGATCACTTCATTCCTCCTTTCCTCTTTTGTACAAGCTTATTGTATTCGATTGTTCAGGATTGGAAAAATGAGTGAATTTGTTTTTTTAAATGGTATTGTGCTATGAAACTGATTTTTTCTAATAAGGAAATACCTTTTTTAAATAGGTTTTTTCCAAATACAACAAAATTCAACAATTTTCTAGTTTTTTTAATAAAGTTGGTCTGTTAATCGTTGTAGGGAATTCGTTACATATGAAAAATGATTTTCGCCAGTGAAGCTAATACTTTGAAGAATGTGTTGAAAGGATTGAGATTGAATAATTTCTTCGTGAAGAGGTGCGTCAATATAGTGTTTTTCATCCTCATTCCAGATAAAATACTGAATGGATAAGTCACTCTTTTCTAATTGAAAAATGATGCGCAGAATACTATTCAGATTCTGCTCTAAATATCGAATATCAACTGTAGCGTGAACAGGCACTCGAAAATGATGATAATTCGTTGTACCTACCTCTTGATCTCCCACTCTAAGAATAACTAAATTTCCATCGGCACTTTCTCCAACTCTTTGTGAATCTTTTTCTAAGTAAATTGATTTCAGTCTAAATTCGACCATTTCATGACCTCTTTTCAATTATTATCACTGTAAGTATATTCCAATCCAACCTATTTCAAAATTTAACTATTTTTCATTTTTCGCTAAATTTGACGAAATTTCAGGAAAAAGATAGATTCTTCTCTTTCTTTCGTTGTATTTTACGTATTCTCTTAAATTAGGTCGAATTATCTATTTTTGTACAGTATTAGAACATCACTTGATATGTTCCGTATTAGAACATATCTTGTCCCTATTCTCCTTTACGATAACAGTAAGCTTGGAGAAGGGAAATGTTGGTTACATGAGAGAATTAGAGAAATTCCAAATGAATCTAAGATTTTATCGTGAACAAAATGGTTGGTCACAGGAGCAATTAGCCGAAAAAATCAGCGTATCCCGACCAGTTATTACCCGCCTTGAAACAGGTGAGCAAGCTCCTGATCTATCTTATTTAATATCGCTTAGCAATGCTTTTCAAGTGAGCATTGATCATCTGCTTGGACGCGATGAGCAGACAAATGAATACCTTTATGAAATGTATGGAAAATATCAAGCTGAAGGCTCCGTTTCTCAGTTGATTGATTATTTAATAAAAAATCCTAAATTCACGCAAAGCCTGCAAGAACTTTTATTAGTGAAAACGAAAGATCGAAAAGAAATTGAAGCCATCATTATGACCGTCATTGAACGAGTTTCAAATGTATCGAAATAGACCGTCCATCGGCTCATTCTGTTGTTTGTGATCTCTATGGTATACTAAAAGAAAACGAGCTAGCGAGGATGATATCATGAAAACGTTCAAGCTTGTCGGTCTACAGATTGAGGATACAGCAGTAACTGAAAACGGCGTAATTCCTTTGAAAGATGGTCTTGTAATTAACAAAGAAGATGGCGAAAACTCGTGGTTAATTGAAGCTTTAATTTCAAAAGAATGGTTACCTCTTTTTAATGAGCACATGGAGCAACCAGATACACAACTGAAGGTGCTTGTTACAATCTCCAAAACAACCAATACACCTGCGCAAATATCTGCCAGTGTAAAGAACATCACAGAATTGGATGAATCAATTTCTGTTTTGTTGGATGGGCGCTTGCTGGCGAGGTCGGTTTAGGGGCTGGGATTTGGTGTCTGTACAGAGTGTCGGATGTCTGCGCGAAGCAAGTGCTTGCGCGGGGTTGGGGTGCTTGGTGCCTGTCACTTCCCGAAGTTTGTCGAATGGCTGCACATGGTTGTGCGGCTTTTTGTGTTTTTTGAAAGTGTATTTTACAGCAAATGATATCTTTCTTCATAGCAAAAAGCCCAGAACCGCACCTGGTTCTGGGCTTAATTTTCTTAAAATATCTTCTTCCGGTCTCTTTCTTCTTTTAAAATTTCAACCGCTTCTCTAAAACGTTGCGAGTGGACAATTTCGCGTTCACGTAGGAAGGCTAAACTGTCATTTAAATCAGGGTCATCGGACATGTTAATGATCCACTGGTATGTAGCACGCGCTTTTTCTTCTGCGGCGATGTCTTCGTAAAGGTCAGCAATTGGGTCGCCTTTTGCTTGGATGTATTCAGTTGTGAATGGGTTGCCTGCAGCATTATGATAGAAAAGCGCTGAGTCATGGTTCACATAGTGTGGAGCAAGGCCCGCTGCTTTTAGCTGCTCAGGTGTGGCATCTTTTGTAAGCTTGTAAATCATTGTTGCAATCATTTCAAGGTGGGCAAATTCCTCTGTGCCGATATCGTTTAATAAGCCCACAACTTTGTCAGGAATCGTGTACCGTTGATTTAAGTAGCGAAGTGCAGCCGCGAGTTCCCCATCGGCCCCGCCGTATTGTTCAATCAGATATTTCGCAAGTGTCGGGTTACATGTGCTTACTTTTACAGGGTATTGAAGTTTTTTTTCATAAACCCACATGTTGTGATTCTCCTCTCCTGTTTATGTCGATTTTTGTCTAATCGTAGATAAATCTTCAGAATCGAAGATAAAATGCTAATAATCGTAGATAAATCTCTAAAAATCGAAGATAAACTGCCGATAATCGAAGATAAACCTCTTTATATAATTGAAAATGCTGCGAAATTGTTGATTTATCCTCTAATTTAATAGCAAATACCTGCTATCTTGCCGATATAACCCCTAATTTAATAGCAAATACCCGCTATTTTACCGATAATCCCCCAATTTAATAGCAAATACCTGCTATCTTGCTGATTTATCCACTAATTTAACAGCGAACACCCGCTATCTTGCCGATTTATCCCCTAATTAATAGCAAACACCCGCTATCTTGCCGATTTATCCACTAATTTAATAGCAAACATTCTCCTTCCAATTTATCCCCTAATTTACTGCAACTCTACTAAATTGCTGTTAATCCTCTATATATAGAAATCCCGGTCAGTTACTCCGTTCTCCCAAAACACTAGCGAGGACCTTCCCCACTACACCTGCCAAGGCCATGGAGCAGTTCCCCAACTCCAATTTGCATCAGCGAAGCTGCCACCGTATTGTGTGAGCATGCCGAATTTGGCTTCAAACGTCTGTCTTAATTGCTTGGAATAGGCAGCGTATTGGTTAAATTGTTGGAGGGCTTGCATGTCATTTGGATGTGTATCTAAGTATAGTGTTAGCTCAACAAGTACAAAGTCTACAGCTTGAAGCTCTTCTAGGAGCTTGTAATATTCATCTGGTAATTGCTTGTGACTCATGGCTTAGGACCTCCTTTTGCCTCATATGGATTTACGTAATCATCATATAATGCAGGCCAAAGTGTTCCCTTTTTCAGTGCAACTCTAGGTGGAAACTGTTGTAGGGTTGGTGGTTGAAAACCCATATATAAATGCGGTGGTGTTGAATAATATTTCACACCAATCGGACGACAAGGATCAAATCGACTATGGAACGGATGATAGGTTTTCATATACGTTAGATGCTGTTGGTATGGAGCATTCATGTCTTTCATCTCTAACACACCTCTTTTTTCCTATGGAACCATCATTCCATATTAATCTAAGAAACTCTGTTCATTTCATCCTATTCGGAGGAAGATACTAAATATGATTAATATTTCTAATTTAAAACATAAAAAAGGCCAACATCTTGTGTTAGCCTTTTCATCTTATTTATTCTCGTCTTCCTTGTTGTTACCTTCTTGAGTACCTTCGTTGTTGCCTTCGTCCATCATATCGTTAGCTTCGTCAGTACCTTCTTCTAACATGTTTTCGCCTTCGTTAGCGCCTTCTTCCATCATGTCGCCGCCCTCATCAAGGCCTTCTTCTACGTTTTCACCAGTATCTTCAAGTGGTTGTTCTGTATCCATTTCACCGTTTTCTTCTGTTGTATTATTTTCTGGTGGTGCTGGATCTTCGTCATCTGCAGTACAACCTGTTACGATCATTGCTGCTAATAATGAACCTGATAAAGTTAGTAGCCATTTTTTTCTCATCATGATTGCTCCTTTCTATTTTGACCTTTTAGCTTTTGAATCCGGTCTTTGATTATGTTTCCCATCTCGTTTATTTTCATTCTGACTTTTCATAAAAATTGATCAGCCGATATGCTTTATATAGACAAGTTTGTTGCGAATAAAACCTTTCTAATGCAAAAAGAGCCAAACGACCTATCTAGTCATTTGACTCTTATGACTTCTTACTCTTCTGATTTTTTTTCACCTAAAGCAAACATGATTTCTGTCTCACATGCTACTTCGCCATCAACTGTTGCGATTGCCTTGCCTTTTCCAAGTGAACCACGTAAACGTGTAATCTCCACTTCTAGCCTGAGCTGATCACCTGGTACAACTTGCTTTTTAAAACGGCAATTATCAATCCCAGCAAAAAAGGCTAGTCTACCGCGGTTTTCTTCCTTTTTTAAGATAGCTACTGCGCCAACTTGCGCAAGTGCTTCTACAATTAATACGCCGGGCATGACTGGGTAATCTGGGAAATGACCGTTAAAAAATTCTTCGTTCGCTGATACGTTTTTGATTCCTACTGCACGTGTTCCTTCTTCAACCTCGAGCACGCGGTCCACAAGTAAAAATGGGTAACGGTGTGGAATGATATTCTTGATTTCATTACTATCTAACATATGTATAAGCTCCTTTTTATGAAAATCGTCACTATGTATATGTACGACAAAAGGAAGGCTTTCACCTTCCTTTTATCAAGTATATCCCGAGCTTTATTCTTTTTCAACCAAGTCAATGATGTGCTGCCAAGTCGTTTTTTCGAGGGCATCCTTTGGCTCGCCACTACCAATGACTCCGTAGCCGACGATAAGTCCAGCGATTGTGCTTACAACCATAAGAATTAAAACAAGCAGGACCCTTGCCCAAATAGGGAGCAAACGCACTCGAACACTCACCTTTTGGCGGCTTTCCTCATGATTCTCTTGTTCTTTTTTAGACTTTTTGGCTTTTTTCACTTCTTCTCGACTGATCGGTTTCGTCGTTTCTTTAGCTACCAATAGACTAAACTCCTATCTTACGCCGTTTATTAATCCCAGCATTTGGTCACCAAGTGTAACCGATTTTGCATTCATCTGATAAGAACGCTGTGAGATTAATAAATCGGTCATTTCCTTGGATAAGTCAACATTGGACATTTCAAGTGCCCCTTGCTCCATTGCAACATCGCCGCGCAGCTCACCTTCTAGAAACGTTAACACTTCATTTAACGGAATGCCGCCTAAATCTTTTAATCCATACCGATTGTTTCCGTTTTGAATTAACATTTGCGGGCGATCCACTTGGACAACACCGAGTTGAAATTCTTGTGGTGCTTCTGTTTGGTCATTTTGAACGGTAGAAATCGTTCCATCATTAGAAATAACGATTTTTTGAAAATCATCATTAAAACGAATTGGATTTTGATTTTCATCAAGAACCGGACTTCCATCAGAAGTTGTTAGCAATAATTGATTTGTTCCATCATTTGTTGGTGATAAGTATAATGCACCATCTCTTGTATAATTAATCTCCCCGTTAACGTCAATTTGTAAAAATTGATTAGGAAGAGTAAAAGCAATATCAAGCTCTCTGCTTGTTTGCTTCATGTTTCCTTGTGTAAAAACAAGGCTGCTGTTAAGCATAGCTCCCGTTCCCTGTCTGATTCCTAATTCCCTGCCGAAACGTTGCTCTGCAATTTCCTCCGCAGCGTTGGGCTGGTTATTAAATTGTTGACGTACAAGCTCAGAGAAAGAAGTTTCTGTTCTTTTATAGCTTTGTGTATCAATATTAGCCATATTGTGGCCGATTTGATCAAGCTGCTTTTGAAGCTGACTCATCGTATTCGTCGCTGTTATCATTGAGCGTAGCATTTACTAGTACCCCCTATTATATGCGGCCGATTTCGTTCGCGGCCTTGTCCATACTTTTATCATAAGCTTGCAATACCTTTTGATTGGCTTCAAACGAACGGTACGCTGTCATCATATCTGTATACGTACGCCCAACATCTACTGTTGAAGTTTCTAAGTAATTTTGTCTTAGATTATATTGAATGTTTTCGTTGTTTACGGCTGTTGGCAGTTCTTCATTATTAAATGTGCGGTATAAACCATTACCTTCTTTTACAAGGTTACGAACATCCGCTTCAAAACGAACATCAATTTGCGCTACGAACTCTCCATCCGCAATCACTTCGCCATCAGGCGTTACCTGGAATTCACTAGACTGAATGGAGATTGGCTGCCCAGTTGTAGATAAAACCGGATTCCCACCAGAAAGAAGGATCCCGTTATTATCCCGTGTGAAATGGCCATTACGAGTATAGCGCTCTTCTCCCGCTTGATTTTGAACCGCAAAAAACAAAGCACCTTTTACATTTGTTTCTGCATTTAAGGGAATAATCTCTTCTAAAAGAGCTACATCTGAGTACAATCCAGTCTCTTTAAGACCACCTTGTGAAAAAGTACTTTGTAGTTCTTGAACATAAGCACCTGTGTTAATCGAACCAATTGGTGTGATTTGACCAAAGCTTGAACCATTTGTTGTTGGTACTGATTTATTTTCCAATCTATTTAAAAGCATTTCGGGAAATGCGCGGACACTTGCTTGATCCGCTTTATAACCCGCTGTATTGGCATTTGCCATATTATTTGAAAGCATTTCAGTACGTCTTTGCTGTGCAAGCATTCCCGCTGTTGCTGTATATAAACCTCTTAACATCTGTACACCCACCTTAGTCACATAGTTGTTACCGTACAAATGAATTCTTTTCGACAGAATTCCCTATCATTTATTATAAAGGACATTTGCTGTTTTCTCATTACATTTTTTCAGAAATTACCTGTTATATTTTAGGGGAAAAATAATGATAGGAAACCACTCCTATATCTTTTTACCGGACAAGCCCTTATACTTAAGAAAAATCTGAAAAAGGCAAACTTGTTGAAAAGCAAGGACGCAAAGCTATGGGCCTACCCAATGGAGAACATTGTACGGCTGCCAAGCTGCCAGGCTCCTTTTTTGGGCCATGGGGCTTATGAAAAGGAGAGGCAAATGATGAAAATGAAGGTTGTACTTCTGACATTACTATTCTTATTAGGATCTCAACTAGGAGGTCTAGCTTTGAATCATAAAGCACAAGCTGAGGGTGCCCCAGATTATTCAACATGGCTCTGGGATACGAGTAAAATTGTGTATGACCGTGAAGCTACATTGCAGTTTTTAGAAGCAAAGCAAGTATCACATGTGTTTTTGCAGATTGACCGTAGTATTGATGTTGCCTACTATCACACTTTTATTAGTGAAGCTGCAAAGCTAGGTATGGATGTTTACGCGTTAGATGGAGCACCAAATTGGGGTGTTAACAATAAAGCATTTTTGAACTTTTCAAATTGGGTTAGTGGATATCAAAACGGGGCAGCTGCTGGTGAGAAGTTCGCCGGAATTCACCTTGATATTGAGCCATATTTAACAGAGCAATGGACAACAAACTATGGTGCTGCTGTTCTGAAATACCAGGGAGCCATTTTAGCTGCCGCTAATACCGCATCAGCATTAGATATCAGCCTCGCTGTTGACATTCCGTTTTGGTTTGATGAAATGAATTTCCGTAACAAGCACGGAAAAGGAAACCTAGCCGAATGGGCGTTGAAAAATACAGATGAAGTGACCATTATGGCCTACCGCGACAAAGCCGTTGGCCCGAATGGCATTATTGAATTAGTGAAATATGAGATGGATCTGGCTGTGTTGCTTAATAAAGATGTAACGATCGCAGTTGAAACGATGAATCTTGGTAGTAGTGACGGATTTTTTACGTTTTTTGAAGAAGGTCAGGCGGAAATGAATAATCAGTTAGGACTTGTTTTAGATCAATACCAGGATTATTCAAGTTTTGGTGGGTTTGCTGTGCATCATGTTGGTAGTTGGATGGAGTTGGAGTAGGGATTTGGATTTGGGCGTGGATTCACTTAGGTGGGTTCATGCTTTTTTTGTGGGGTTTTATGGGATGGGGCGATATTAGTTGTCTTGTTTAGGAATCATGTGGCGATGAAGACCAGTTTGCTTAATTTGGATCTGTGAGTGGGTCTTCATGGCGTGAATGAAGACCCTTTCTTCTCTTGTTTTACTCTGGGGTGGTCTTCATTATCAGGATGAAGAACATCTTCCTCTTCTTTTACTCTTGGATTGGTCTTCATTAACGGAATGATAACCATCTTTCTCTTCTTTTGCTCTTGGGATTGTCTTCATTACTGGGATGATGACCATTTTCCTCTTCTTTCACTCTTAGATTGGTCTTCATTAACGGGATGATAACCATCTTTCTCTTCTTTTGCTCTTGAGATGGTCTTCATTAACGGGATGATAACCATCTTTCTCTTCTTTTGCTCTTGGGATGGTCTTCATTAACGGGATGATGACCATCTTTCTCTTCTTTTGCTCTTGGGATGGTCTTCATTAGCTACATGATGACCATCTTCGTCTTCTTTCGCTCTTGGATTGGTCTTGATTAACGGGATGATAACCATCTTTCTCTTCTTTTGCTCTTGGGATGATCTTCATTAGCTACATGATGACCATTTTCCTCTTGTTTTGGTCTTGGGATGGTCTTCCTTTCTGCATGATCACCATTTTCCTCTTCTTACGCTTTTAGATTGATCCTCCTACCTTAACGAACGACACCTCTACCTTCCTCCACTCCTGTTTTGTCATTCATTCACCCAACGACAACCCCACACCTCTGCCTTCACCCTCATTTAAAATTTTCCACTAAACTACCCCGCCAAAAGTTCCCTATAGAACTAACAATATAAACAAGACAAAAAAAGAGCCTGTACACACAGGCTCAAAAGTTTACTTATCCAAATTTTTTGCGTGGAAGTTTGTCCATGTTGTCAAGCATAATTCCTGTTCCGATTGCAACACAATCCATTGGTGACTCTGCTACTAATACTGGGACTTTTAGTTCTTCTGCTAGTAGCTGATCAAGGCCGTTTAGAAGGGCTCCGCCACCTGTTAAGATCACGCCGCGGTCGATAATGTCGGCTGATAGTTCTGGAGGAGTGCGTTCTAAGACACTCTTAGCAGCTTGTACAATCGCAGCAACTGGTTCACGAAGTGCTGATTCTACTTCGGTTGAATTTACTGTAATTGTGCGAGGTAAACCTGTCACCATATCACGTCCACGAATGTTAATTTCTTCATAACGTGCGCCTGGGAATACCGTTGCAACATTGATTTTAATTTCTTCAGCTGTACGTTCACCGATTAGAAGCTTGTACTCTCTTTTAATATATTGCAGGATTTCATTATCAAACTTGTCCCCTGCCATTTTAATAGAAGAGGCGGTGACAATATCGCCCATTGATAACACAGCGACATCAGTAGTACCACCGCCAATATCTACAACCATGTTTCCATAAGGTTGGAAGATGTCCATACCGGCGCCAATTGCCGCTACTTTTGGTTCTTCCTCTAGGAATACATTTTTTCCACCGCTTTTTTCAGCAGCTTCTTTAATGGCTTTCTGCTCAACAGATGTAATATTCGTTGGGCAGCAAATTAACATGCGTGGTTTTGAAAATAATCCTTTTACATTTAACTTATTAATAAAATGCTTTAACATTGCTTCTGTTACTTCAAAATCTGCGATGACGCCATCTTTTAATGGGCGAATGGCAACAATATTCCCAGGAGTACGTCCTACCATACGTCTTGCTTCTTCACCAACGGCAAGAACCTTTCCGGAATTCTTGTCTAACGCAACAACGGAAGGTTCATTCAGAACAATTCCTTTACCCTTAACATGAATCAGTACATTTGCCGTACCAAGATCTATACCAATATCCCTCGCGAACATTCTATCTATATCCTCCTTGCAAATCTCATTCCCGTAATTAGTTTAACCTAATTAAATATTGTATCATAAAATCGCAAAAATAGTATGATTTTGTAAAATAATTTCAAGTATTTGTGTAGGAATATGTCGATTATGAAAGATGTAGATAGAATGTGCTTATTTCACTGGTTCTTCTTCTAAAATCTCGTCCTTCTTGTACTTAAGCTTAGTTGCCTCTCCACCACGCAAATGTCTAATTGATTTATGGTAATCAAGTATCTCCTTTACCTCATTCGCAAGATCAGGGTTAATTTCAGGTAACCTTTCCGTTAAATCCTTATGGACGGTACTTTTGGAAACTCCAAACTCCTTCGCAATAACGCGAACTGTTTTCTTTGTCTCCACGATATACTTCCCAATCTTGATTGTGCGTTCTTTGATGTAATCGTGCACACCACTCTACCTCCCTAATATGGATGTGAGAAGTGTGAAATGAGACTCGCATACAAAAGTCACTTTGGCTGAATTTCTCTTAGATGATCGTATGATGTCTCTATTACAGCGATTATAAATTACACTCACGATCCCTCACCTCAAACACTCTCTTTGAATAGGTTTGTAAACATTTTATTAGCTTGGATTAAGATATATGCAAGAAAACTCAAGTGGGACAAGGGATTCTTTGAATTTTTTTCAAAAACACCCGTTTAGGACAGGAAATCTGAGGGTTTGGGGATTGTTTTTTTGTGCTGATTTTTTTTCCGGGGCGAAAGGAAATAGTAGCTGGGTGGATTATTTCCCGAGAAATTTGTCGATGTTTGAGAGTACTAGTGAGGTTTAAGAAAACACACTCTAATAATGTATTAGGGAAGTCGGGAGATTATTTCTATATATGGGAGATTTTTTTGATTTATGATTGTTAGATTGGTAGTGAGGTGCGGTGTGATTTTGAAATCTTCTAGAGGTGCTGGTACCCTTTCTCTTTGTGAATATACTATATATCTTATTTTAATGTACAACCGCTCTACAGCTCTTGTGGTGCTTAGCAGAGCAATTGCCAGCTAGGGAGTCCTTCACCTACCTGTGGAACACACACATTGTGAAACAAGAAATTTCGGGGAGTGACAGGCACCAAAAAAACCCGAACCAACTCCTGATTCGGGCGTGTGAAACAAAATGTGAAACAAGAAAACTCGGGAAGTGACAGGCACCTAAAACCTAGTCCATCCAGACCTCCCCATCTTTATACGTCATCTGTTCAGGGTAGCGCAGGTTGAGTACTTCTTCTTGTGTTTTGATGGATGGTGCTTTTGTTGAGAGTGAGACGATTATGTTTGTTAAGATGGCTGCTGTGGCGCCGAAGATTCCTGCGCCGGTGTCGATGATGCCTGCGATGGTGAAGCCGCCGTATTTGCTGGCAAAGATGTAGATGAGTGTGACGGCAAGACCGACGACCATTCCAGAGATGACACCTGGTGTGTTAGAGCGTTTCCACCATACTCCAATTAAGAGAGCTGGGAAGAAGGTTCCTGATGCGAGAGCGAAGGCCCAAGCAACGATTTGTGTGATTGCTCCCGGTGGGTTTAGCGCAATAAGACCAGCGAATAATGTTGCAATAACAATGGACCAACGTGCTACTGCTAGACGATTCTTTTCTGATGCGTTTGGTTTCATAACTCGATAGTAAATGTCGTGTGCAAATGAAGATGAGATCGCAATCATTAGTCCACCAGCTGTTGAAAGGGCAGCTGCCATGGCACCGGCTGCAACTAAGCCGATAACGAACATACCTAGGTTGGCAATTTCAGGTGTTGCCATAACGACGATATCATTGGAAATGATCAGTTCGTTCCATTGAAGAACGCCATCTCCATTGCCATCTGCAAGCTGGAGCTTTCCTGTGTTGACCCATGATGTTGTCCATGCCGGTAATTCAGATAGCTTTTGTCCTGCTACTTGTGTCATTAAAATAAAGCGGGAAAATGCTGCGTATGCCGGAGCAGATAAATATAAAAGTCCGATAAACAAAATTGCCCATGCTCCTGACCATCTCGCTGCTTTCATTGTTGAAACGGTATAGAATCGAACGATTACGTGTGGAAGACCAGCTGTTCCTGCCATTAATGTGAACATAAGGGCTAAGAACTGCCACTTCGTACCGTTTGTAAATGGCGCAAAATATTCAGAGATACCTAGTTGACGATCTAGCTCACCCATTTCCTCTACAATTTTCCCGTAGGATAACCATGGTGCTGGGTTTCCTGTGATTTGTAAAGACATGAAAATAACCGGGATCAAGTACGCAATAATTAAAATGATATACTGTGCCACTTGAGTCCAAGTGATTCCTTTCATCCCTCCAAAGGCAGCGTAGAAGGCAATAAGAACAACCCCAATCATCGTTCCTATTTTTGCATCGATTTCAAAAAGTCGCCCGATCACGACCCCTGAACCGGAAAGCTGACCGATTGAGTACGTGAAGCTGATGATGATCGTACAAATGGCGGCAATAACACGTGCGGTGTGGGAATTGTATCGGTCACCAATGAACTCTGGTACCGTGTATCGACCGTATTTTCTTAGCTGTGGTGCTAATAAGAATGTAAGAAGCAAATAGCCCCCTGTCCACCCCATAATATATGCCAATCCATCATAGCCAAGTAACATAATTGTACCGGCAAGCCCGATGAAGGATGCAGCACTCATCCAGTCGGCACCGATGGCCATTCCGTTAAAAATCGGTGGGACTCCGCGGCCTGCTACATAGAAGTCAGATGTTTGCTTTGCTGTGTTGTAAACAGCAATTCCGATATATAAAGCGAATGTTAATAGAATAATTGTGAGAGATACTAAAAATTGAGCGTCCAACTTATTTCCCCCTTTGTGAATGAGCACTCCCCTTGCTGCTCATTTCCCAGTGCATAATTTATATGATCCCCTTTTATAAATGTTTGTTTTTAATGATCTAACGTTTTACCAGCACTAAGCTGTTCATTTTTACTTTCGTCAATCCCATATTTTCGATCGATTGAGTCACTAACCTTTGCGTTAATAAACAATAAAAGAATAAAGACGACAACTGCCCCTTGAGCACCCATAAAATAGTGGAACGGGAAGCCGTTAATGGTGAATCCACTAAAGAACTCAGCAAATAACACAACACCAAACGAGGAAAGTGCCCCGATGATTAAATAAATCACAATATTTCTTGTGCGCTCCTTGAAATAAGCATCAGCTACTTTTTTATCAATCTTTTTCATGCAGCCACCTCCGATTAAGATAAGCTAAAAATAAATTTGATTGTGTCTAAAAACGATGCAGGTACAAGTGCAATTTGAACAATGAAGTAGAGTAGTAGTGTTAAGACCGGGATGAGTAAAAACTGAGGTTTTCGTTTTCGTAAACATAAGAACAAACTAAATCCAGTTAAGGCAAGAATAAATAGTAATGTGAACACTATAAGCAACCCTCCTATTTGTAAGCGTTATCATTCAACAGTTATTATTATGAATGTTTTCATACTGACCGGTCAATACAAAATAAGGAAATTGAGATATCTTTCTCTCGACATTTTTCGTAATTTTTAGAATTTTTAAATGAACACTGTGAAATAATGGTTTCAAATTACCTATAAAATTTGTTACCTTTAAAGTATGAAAAAAATCATGATTACTATTTGTTTTGCCGTGTATATAGGAATCCTATTTTATCTTCTATTTTTTTCCGCTTATCGAAAATCGGTTGAAGGGGCCGTATCTTATAACTTCATTCCTTTTCAAACAATTGGGCAGTATTTTTATTCTTTTGACGGACTAGCTTTGACAGATCAGTTTATAGGAAACATGCTGGCTTTTGCTCCGTTTGGCTTTTTGTTGCCTATCATTTTCGTCATGACTTTTACAAGAGTATTGGGGTATTCTTTCTTACTTTCTTTGTCTGTGGAGTTAGCTCAGTTCTTCTTTCGGGTTGGGGCGTTTGATGTGGATGATCTTATTTTAAATGTTGCAGGTGGAGGCATTGGTTTTTTAGGATATATCGTAATAAAAAAATCGAGGTTGATCTCTAGTTAATTTTGAGTTCAACCCCGTATAGACGGCTATCCTTATGAATTTACTGTGCTATTTGAAGCTTCAGGTTGAGTTGATTCCTCGCTACCTTCAGTTTCTCCTTTTTCAGCGTCTTTTTTATCTGATTCTGGAGCTTTTTCTTCTGCAGACTTTTCATCGTCTTTTGCTGGTGCTTCTTCACCTTCACCTGCTGGAGCTTCTTCGCTTACTTCTTCTTCAGTTGTTGGAGCTTCTTCACTCACTTCTTCTTCTGTTGCAGGTTCTTCAGTTGCTTCTTCTTCAACAGCTTCTACAGACGTTACCGGCTTGTCCATATAAGTTAGAGGGTTAACAGCTTTTCCAGCTTTACGAACCTCGAAGTGTACGTGGTTGCCATCTTCTTCATTGTAAAGATTTGTACCAGACTTACCAAGTAGTTCGTTTTGCTCAACTTTGTCACCAGCTTGAACACTTACTTCTGCTAATGATTGATAAACTGTTACCACATCATTTTCATGCTCAATTTCTACTACATAACCTAGAATTGGATCTTTTTCAGCTTTTGTTACTGTACCACTTAGTGATGCAACAACATCAAATTGCTTCTGATCTTCTCTTGCTAGGTCAATTCCTTTGTTCATTCTATACGTATTGTTATAGAATACAAGTGCTGCTTCTTGATCTTCTGTTGAAGCATTTTCATCATAAAACTTTTTCACAACTGTTACAGCATCTGGATCAATAGCTGGCATTGCAAAGTTTTCTTTCGTTGCGTTAACTTCAACTGCCTCAGGCTGATTGTCTGTTAATGCAAGGTCTTCTGTATTGTTACCATTTAAATCTTCTGCTACATCATTGCTGATGCTTTGATACCATAATACTGCCGTAAGGATAACTGCTGCACTCATTAGGTAAATTGCCGGAAATACCCAACGTTTTCTGAAAAATTGTTGAACTTTGTTTTGAGAAGTACGTTTCTTTTCTTCCTCTCTCATTCTATCATCACCTCAGAAATCAGTTTGAACAGATTTTCTGAATTATATACACACCTTCAAAAAAATTTTTTTAAACTTTAGTATGTGTCTTGTTTATAATTATATGTATGGAATGTGAAAGTTTTTTAACTAAAGGAGTTTATGTATATGAAGAAAGTCATCTTCACCCTATTACCTCTACTATATATGGCGCTGATCTGGACGCTCTCAAGCTTCCCAGCGGATGCGATTGTGAACACACCATTTTCGTTTGATTCACTTTTAAAAGAATCGTTGCATCTTATAGAATTTGCGATTCTCTATTGGTTGATTGCCTTTGCATTCATGGCTCATGGACGTTGGACAGAGCGTACGAGCTGGATTGCAGCCGCTATCGCTATTTTATATGGACTAACAGATGAGATTCATCAGTCGTTTGTTCCAGCAAGGTCAGCTACGGTGATTGATTTTGTGAAGGATACAATTGGAGTGCTAGTTTCCTATTATATTGCGAAGAGAAAGTTTTTTAAAAAGTAAAAAGGAGCAGAATCTGCTCCTTTACTGTTTTGCTGTATATTTATTTAAGAATGGCTCGGCTTCCGATACCTTTGTTCCATTATAATAATAAGCAACGATGTCTTGATACGTTTTGCCTGATTCAGCCATGAAGTTCGCTCCGTATTGACTCATCCCAACACCGTGACCATAGCCTTTAGTCTCAATTACAACGGAGTCACCTTTAATTTCCCACGTAAAGTCTGCTGATTTTAATTCAAGCTTATCTCTTACATCTGTACCAGTAAATTCTTTCCCATCTATTTCAACTTTAGCTACGCGTTTCCCAGGCGTTAGCTCGGTTACTTTTCCAATTGTTCCGCTTGATGTATCAAGATTTACCCCTAATAGCTTTTCAAACTGAGAGATCGCAATAATTTTTTTCTCATAAAACTTCGGTGATTTTTCATCCCATGTGCTTTCTACGCTTTTTAAATAAGGAATCGGCTCTTGCCATACAGCTTCCGAGTTTTCTGTATATCCATTACTAGTAGAGAAAAAGCTTGCATCAATCGGCTGATTATCATATGTAAGTATTTGACCTTGAGTTGCTGCTACAGCCTCTGTAATTTTCTCCATTTTTTGTGTGTAATCATCTCCCCAAGCTGCTTTTAGCTCTTGAGGGGTTTTATAAACCTGGTGCATGATCGTATCTGTTACAACAGCATTCCCCTCTGGAACACCCAATGTTTTGCCACTCATCAATTGCTTCGTAATATATGTTCTTGCGGCAAGTGCTTGTGCTTTTAACGCCTCTGTTTCAAATTCAGCTGGCATCTCAGAAGCCACAACACCTATCACATACTCCTCTAACGGAATGTTTTCCACGACCTTTGCTTGACTTCTATATACAGGCACATCCAACGGTGATTCACCTAAAACGGGCACTTCGCTTTTGCTGACCGTTATTTCCTCACCTAATTTGCCTTTTGATTGCTCCATAAACGGTGTAACGAGAAGAGTTGGAATCAAAAGAATAATGAAAAATAACCCTCCAAGTGCAAAGAGAACTGGTTTAACTGGTTTCATGTTTACCTCCAATAATTAGGTTGAGTAGAATGTCTATAGTTCATCTTATGGTCATGGACAAGCAATTATGACTGGAAAAAGTGGGGACAACTAATATTTTGTAGGGGTGGACGAGGGTTGGGGATTTCGAGTTTTAGATGGTTATTTAGATATGTTTATTGAAGATGTTATTAGGTTTGCTGTGATTGTAGGTTCGCGAGAGGTGTGGGTGGGTATTGGGGCAGAAGTTTTTTTCAATGCTGGTTTTGTCTTGATTCTCACGGTATCGGGACAGAATCTTTTCTTCAATATCGGGTTTTGTCCCGATTCTCGCGGTATCGAGACAGAACCTTTCTTAATATACTGGGTTTTGTCTCGATTCTCGCAGTATCGAGACAGAACCTTTCTTTCTTTACCGGGTTATGTCCCGATTCTCGTGGTATCGGGACATAACCTTTCTTTCTTTACCGGATTTTGTCCCGATTCTCGGGGTATCGGGACAGAATCTTTCCTTCAATATCGGGTTTTGTCCCAATTCTCGTAGTATCGAGACAGAACCTTTCTTTCTTTACCGGGTTTTGTCCCGATTCTCGCGGTATCGGGACAGAATCTTTTCTTCAATATCGGGTTTTGTCCCGATTCTCGCGGTATCGAGACAGAACCTTTCTTAATATACTGGGTTTTGTCTCGATTCTCGCAGTATCGAGACAGAACCTTTCTTTCTTTACCGGTTTTTGTCCCGATTCTCGGGGTATCGGGACAGAATCTTTCCTTCAATATCGGTTTTTGTCCCGATTCTCGCAGTATCGAGACAGAACCTTTCTTTCTTTACCGGGTTTTGTCCCGATTCTCGTGGTATCGGGACAGAATCTTTCCTTCAATATCGGTTTTTGTCCCGATTCTCGTAGTATCGAGACAGAACCTTTCTTTCTTTACCGGGTTGTGTCCCGATTCTCGGGGTATCAGGACACAACCTTTCTTAATATACTGGGTTTTGTCCCGATTCTCGCAGTATCGAGACAGAACCTTTCTTTCTTTACCGGGTTTTGTCCCGATTCTCGCGGTATCGAGACAGAACCTTTCTTTCTTTACTGGGTTTTGTCCCGATTCTCGCAGTATCGAGACAGAACCTTTCTTTCTTTACCGGGTTTTGTCCCGATTCTCGCG
>NZ_JBLUOI010000017.1:32708-36892 GCF_048059995.1 Metabacillus sp. YM-086
CGGTATCGAGACAGAACCTTTCTTAATATACTGGGTTTTGTCTCGATTCTCGCAGTATCGAGACAGAACCTTTCTTTCTTTACCGAGTTTTGTCCCAATTCTCGCAGTATCGAGACAGAACATTCTTTCTATGCTGGTTTTTGTCTCGATTCTCGCGTATCGGGCACCCATTTGCCTCATACATCAATTCTTCTTCTAATTATCAACGGAAGGAACCGGAGTAAGAGCTGCTTCAACCTTATGTACGACATTTCTCTTTCAACTGACCTCTCTTTTGTCGTTCATCACCCTTATGAACGACACTCTCCCCCCTACTGACCTCTGTTTTGTCGTTCAAACACCACTGGCTAATCCCTATAAAATCTCATTCACTTACTTTTCACCAAAGTTTTATAAAATTCCATGTATAATCTTCAACAAATAAAGGTATTCTAGTAAAGTCGTAAAAAGAATTAATTTCTTTACATATTTGTGAATAATACGCGTACTTATAAAAATAAAAGGAGCAGGGCGCCATTGCTGACTCCTGCTCCTTTTATGAAGGCATATTAATCTGATGATACAGCTGCTTGCTGATCAGATTTTGTTGTGATTTCTTCTTTAACACGTTCGATATCTGCGCCGATAGATGCAAGCTTATCGTGGAAGTTTACATAGCCACGATCTAGATGTTTTAGTTCAGTGACACGTGTATGGCCTTCTGCACATAATCCAGCTAGGATTAGTGCGGCACCAGCACGTAGGTCAGTTGCTGCTACTTCTGCACCTTGTAGCTTTACAGGTCCATTGATGATAACGGAACGTCCCTCAATTTTGATATCTCCATTCATACGACGGAATTCTTCAACATGCATGAAACGATTTTCGAAAACTGTTTCTGTGATCATGCTAGTTCCGTTAGCACATAGTAACAATGCCATCATTTGCGATTGCATATCTGTTGGGAAACCAGGGTGTGGCATTGTTTTTAAGTCTACAGATTTTAATTTCTCAGGTCCGATGACACGTAAACCTTCTTGTTCTTCAATGATTTTAACGCCCATCTCTTCCATTTTTGCAACAAGAGATGTTAAATGCTCTGGAATTGCTCCTTTTACAAGAACGTCTCCGCCTGTGATTGCTGCAGCTACCATGAATGTACCTGCTTCAATACGGTCTGGGATGATTGTGTGGTTAATACCTTTTAGAGTTTCCACACCTTCAATACGAATAGTTCCTGTACCGGCGCCGCGGATTTTACCACCCATAGCATTGATATAGTTCGCTAAGTCAACGATTTCAGGTTCTTTTGCTACGTTTTCTAGTACCGTTGTTCCTTCTGCTAAAGCAGCTGCCATGATGATATTTTCTGTTGCACCAACACTTGGGAAATCAAGGTAAACTTTAGCACCTTTTAGTCTTCCATTTACTTCTGCTTCAATAAAGCCGTTTCCAACTTTAATTGAAGCTCCCATTGCTTCAAAGCCTTTTAAATGCTGATCAATTGGACGTGAGCCAATTGCACAACCACCTGGTAATGCAACACGTGCATGACCATTACGAGCTAAGAGTGCTCCCATGACAAGTACAGACGCACGCATTTTTCTTACATATTCAAATGGTGCTTCTGTTGATAGCTCTTTTGATGCATCTACAATCACTTGATTATTTTCAAAATGGACATCTGCGCCTAAATGGCGTAGAACTTCATTAATTGTATACACATCGGAGAGCGTAGGCACATTACTTATTATACTTTTATCTTCACTTGCTAATAATGATGCAGCGATAACTGGTAGAACGGCATTTTTTGCTCCTTCAACTTGCACAGTACCGTTTAACCTACGACCGCCACGGACGATGATTTTTTCCAAAGTATTCCCCTCCGCGTCCCAATTTCTCTATATTAATATTCAGACGTAATGATTGGTGTTCCTATAACGACCGTAGTTTTACCGCCCAATCCGTCAGTTCTTAATGCAATTTGTATGTTCATGTTGTTTTCATCTGTTGGAATGAAATCTTCCCATATAGGGGTTTTAGCCGATACCGAAAGAAAATCTGGTTCCTGCAGTTGTTCTACCGGTTTCGCCTCAAATTCTTTTAACAAGTTTTCTGATTTTTGATTCAAAACACCTTCCATATTATCATTAATGATTCCTGCCATACAAGCAAAAATTGTAGGTTTTTCATGAAAGATGTCGAAAGCATTTGTTTGGAAGTAGTCGTTGATGTTGTTCCAATTTTTTTGTGAGTTTACACCCTTAACCTCATAAAGGATATACGATTGTGATTGATTGTTTGTGAGGGTGTTTAAAATCTGAAGCTTTTCTGTTACATTTTTCTCTCTATTGTTAAAAACACCAATCGCTTTATAAACGTTATCGTCCTCTGAGAACGTCCAATTAAATTGACGGTATTGGTCTGTTATTTGTTTCACTTCATCGATTGATTGATTGCTGACAACCTGTTTAGCATATAAAGACCATTCTTTGATGTCAATATCTTGATGTTCCATACCTTTAGCAATTTGAAATAATTTCGATTGACGTTCAGTTGCTCCAATGTGATTTGCCACGAAACTAAAAAGTATTGACAACATTAAAACCATAATTCCTATCCCTTTATATCTCATACACGGCCACTTCCTCTCCTTAGTAACATTGTTACCGGATAAAAAGTGTCCATACGTGGAAAAAGTCGTCAATAATAGACAATTCTGTAAAACGATCAATATGTACCTATTTCCCGTTTAAGATCCGCTATAAACCAACGTTTTTTCTAAAAAAGTGATGGAAGTTGTTGTGACCATAATAAATAATCAAGGAAAAAATTACTTACTAATGATCCAATGGCAATGGTTAATAATATAAGAAGTACCTTCGCTTGAATGACTTTGCCCGCTTTAATCCATTTTTCAATGTTTAATGCTTGTAAGGCCCACCAAGTTACTGCGATGAAAGCAAGGTGTACAACCATACTTATTAAGGCCAGTTGTCCATAGTCGGGCATGCTTCACCCCTCCAATAATCCAAGTTTTAAGGATTATTTTTTTATTTTGCAAAAAACACAGAGCAATTTAAATCATACCTGTTTTTTTTCTAAAAACAACCTCAAAATGACCTATATTAGCGAAAAAAATGAATCTTTTTTTCTTGATGTGATATATACCCTTGAATAGTATATTGAGCTTTCCATGTAACATGATTGATTTTTACTTTTAATAAAAATTTAACGTATACTGTCTTTACTTTTACAAAAAACATGCTAAGGCCGATTAAGAAACTGCAGGCCAAAAAAGGCTCACCTTTCTATTTTACTACCTTTTATCATCCACTTACTTCCTCATTTATGAAAAAATTGTTACAGATTTTCCAAGCCATTTTCTGTGTTATACTTCAGAAGCAGCAGATCCTGCTGAGACATATATAGGTTTTAACAGGGAGAAGGGGGCAGAACATGCAATTAAATTTTGAAAACAACCACGATTCAATTCAAGAGTATGCTTCAACATTACCTTTCTTTGATAATATTTACGCAGCAAAGGCTTTTTATTACGAACATCGCCAGGAACATCTTAAGCTATTAGAAGAAATTTCAAAAGAGTTTAATGTACTTCTTGATTATTCCCCTAAAAGTCTCATTTCTTTAGAGGAATTTTATTTTCATTTAGTTCGAAACAACTATTTTTTTGACATACAAATAACGATTGAAGAGTTTGAAACATGTATGAGTCTGTATTTATGTGAAGTATTAGTTATGCATCATGATGATGCTGCTGAGTGGATTGTCGAAGAATATCCATATGCGGATCAGAAGTTCGTGATGGGCATACGATACGGACGTTTTCATCAATACTTTGAAAATCTGTTTCCACAATTCTATCTTTCACAAAAAGATGGAAGTCAACAAGCGCTGTTTAAGCGCTATATGAGAATGAGTATGAAAAGTAAGTGATTTGATTGCGGGTAGGACCTGGGATCGTTGAGACTGTGTATCGCGGATATACCCTCGAGAATCGCGGATATACTCCCGAGAATCGCGGATAAAAACCGAGAATCGCGGATAAAACCCGAGAATCGCGGATAAACCCTGAGAATCGCGGATAAACCCGAGAATCGCGGATAAAACCCGAGAATCGCGGATAAAACCCGAGAATCGCGGATAAAACCCGAGAATCGCGGATAAAACCCGAGAATCGCGGT
>NZ_JBLUOI010000017.1:36989-73989 GCF_048059995.1 Metabacillus sp. YM-086
AGATAGCCATCTTAAATCGAAAATAAATGCTTCTTTATTAGGATTAATACTCTTTAATCCACTCAAAATACCCCATACAAACCAAAAAGGATGGTGCCCGAGGCACCATCCTTTTTAAAATTTCGTTACGTTTAAACGGTTGATTGCACGTTGTAGTGCTAGCTCAGCGCGTTTAAAATCGATATTGTCTGTTTTTTGATTTAGACGTTCTTCAGCACGTTTTTTAGCTGCTTGTGCACGAGCTTCATCAATATGCTCTGCTGTTTCAGCTGCTTGAGCTAAAATTGTTACCTTGTCAGGTCGTACTTCGATAAAGCCGCCAGTCACAGCAACTAATTCAGTGCTGCTCCCTTTCTTTAGGCGAACTGCTCCAATTTGTAATGGAGCAACCATAGGAATATGTCCTGGTAAAATACCAAGTTCACCACTTTGAGCTTTTACACTCACCATCTCTACGTCTGCATCGTAAACTGGGCCATCGGGAGTAACGACATTGACTAATACTGTCTTCATACTCATACCCTCCTAGGTCCCAAAATTAGGCTTCTACACCCATTTGTTTTGCATTTTCAATAACTTCTTCAATACGTCCAACTAGACGGAACGCATCCTCTGGAAGGTGATCGTACTTACCTTCTAGAATCTCTTTGAACCCGTGAACTGTTTCTTTAACAGGAACATATGAACCAGGTTGGCCAGTGAACTGCTCGGCAACGTGGAAGTTTTGAGATAAGAAGAATTGAACACGACGAGCACGTGCAACTGTTAATTTATCTTCTTCAGAAAGCTCATCCATACCCAGGATTGCAATGATATCTTGAAGCTCTTTGTAACGTTGTAACGTTTGTTGTACCTGACGAGCTACAGCGTAATGCTCTTCTCCAACGATTTCAGGTGATAATGCACGTGAAGTTGAAGCAAGAGGATCCACCGCTGGATAGATACCCATCTCAGATAATTTACGCTCTAAGTTCGTTGTTGCATCTAAGTGAGCGAAAGTTGTTGCCGGAGCCGGATCCGTGTAGTCATCGGCTGGAACGTAAATCGCTTGGATTGATGTAACAGAACCTACGTTAGTAGATGTGATACGCTCTTGTAATTGACCCATTTCTGTAGCCAATGTTGGTTGGTAACCAACGGCAGATGGCATACGTCCAAGTAGGGCAGAAACCTCTGAACCTGCTTGAGTGAAACGGAAGATGTTATCCATGAAGAATAGAACGTCTTGTCCTTGATCATCACGGAAGAATTCAGCCATAGTAAGACCAGTTAAGGCAACACGCATACGTGCACCAGGTGGCTCATTCATTTGACCGAATACCATTGCTGTTTTCTTGATAACGCCTGAGTCAGTCATCTCGTGGTAAAGGTCATTTCCTTCACGAGTACGCTCACCTACACCAGCGAATACAGAGATACCGCCGTGCTCTTGAGCGATGTTATTGATTAACTCCTGGATTAAAACAGTTTTCCCTACACCGGCACCACCGAATAGACCGATTTTACCACCCTTGATGTAAGGTGCTAATAAGTCTACTACTTTAATTCCAGTTTCAAGAATTTCAACCTCAGTTGAAAGTTGATCAAACTTAGGAGCAGCTCTGTGAATAGGATCACGACGTGCTTCTGCAGCGATCGGCTCATCTAAGTCAATGTTTTGACCTAATACGTTGAATACACGACCTAATGTAACATCACCAACAGGAACAGAAATTGGTGCACCAGTGTCTGTAACCTCCACTCCACGTACAAGACCGTCAGTTGTAGACATCGCAACTGTACGAACTGTATCGTCACCTAAATGTAGGGCAACTTCTAATGTAAGGTCGATAGCGACTTCGTTATCATTCGCTTCTGTTTTAATTGTAAGGGCATTATAAATGTCTGGTAGTTGACCGCTCTGGAACTTTACGTCAACAACCGGACCCAAAATTTGAGTAATGCGTCCTTTATTCATCGTTTTCCCTCCTATCTTGCGTAAAAAAGCATTGTAGAATAGTCCGAACCTATTCTAATGCGGCCGCTCCACCAACGATCTCGGTAATTTCTTGTGTGATCGCAGCTTGACGTGCACGGTTGTATGTTAAAGTAAGTCCATTGATAAGTTCTTTTGCATTATCAGTCGCATTCTTCATTGCTGTCATACGAGCTGCGTGCTCAGAAGCCTTACTATCAAGCAGTGCTCCGTAGATGAGACTTTCAGCATATTGTGGTAACAGCACTTCAAGAATTTCTTCTTGATTTGGTTCGAATTCATAAGAAGTTAAACCTTTGCTTGAAGAAATGTCGGATAGTGGAAGAAGCTTCTTTTCCGTAACATCTTGTTGAATGGCACTAACAAAGTGGTTGTAATACATGTATAGTTCGTCATATGACCCGTCTGCGAACATGTTTACTGCTCCACTTGCAATGTCCTTAATGCTAGCAAAAGAAGTTTCATCACCAATACCAGTAATTTCGGAAATAACGTTCATACCACGCTTTTTAAAGAAATCACGGCCCATTTTACCGATTGCAATAATGACGAATTCATCATTTGACTTGTGACGTTTTTGAATAGATTGGTAAACAGCACGTAGTACACTACTGTTAAAAGCACCTGCTAAGCCACGGTCTGATGTGATCACCAGGTAACCTGTTTTCTTAACTGGTCTTTTTTCTAGCATTGGATGACTTACGTCTGTGCTACCGTTTGCGATGCTTGCAACAACCTCCTGGATTTTCTCCATATAAGGTCCAAATGCCTTTGCATTGTTTTCTGCACGGTTAAGCTTTGCAGCTGAAACCATCTCCATCGCTTTTGTAATCTGACTCGTCTTTTTAGTAGACGTAATTCTTGATTTTATGTCGCGTAATGATGCCAAAGGTTCTCACCACCTTTATTTAAAAATCATCTATTAACAGTCTGAGTGAAAGCCCTAGACGAGCCTTCACTCACAAATTATTATTGTTCAGAAGGAGCAAAAGTCTTTTTGAATCCTTCGATAGCCGCTTTTAGAGCGTCATCTTTTGGAAGTCCGCCAGTTGTACGGATTTCGTCAAGAAGATCTTTATGATTTTGTTCTGTGTATGCATGGAACTCATCTTCAAAACGAGTGATATCTACTACTGGGATATCATCAAGGAATCCACGAGTTAATGCATAAAGAATCATAACTTGCTTTTCAACTTTTAATGGTTTATTTAAACCTTGTTTTAGTACTTCAACAGTACGCGCACCACGGTTTAATTTTGCTTGTGTTGCTTTATCAAGGTCAGAACCGAATTGAGCGAACGCTTCAAGCTCACGGTATGAAGCAAGGTCAAGACGTAATGTACCAGCAACCTTCTTCATCGCTTTAATTTGTGCTGAACCACCAACACGAGATACAGATAAACCTGCGTTAATCGCTGGACGTACGCCAGAGAAGAACAGGTCAGACTGAAGGAAGATTTGTCCGTCAGTGATTGAGATAACGTTTGTTGGGATATAAGCAGAAACGTCACCAGCTTGTGTCTCGATGAATGGTAATGCAGTTAAAGAACCTGCGCCTTTTGCATCACTTAATTTTGCTGCACGCTCTAACAAACGTGAATGTAGGTAGAAAACGTCACCAGGATATGCTTCACGGCCCGGAGGACGACGTAGTAATAATGAAAGCTCACGGTATGCCGAAGCTTGTTTTGTAAGGTCATCATATACTACAAGAACGTGCTTGCCATTGTACATGAATTCCTCACCCATTGTAACCCCAGCATAAGGTGCTAAGAATAACATTGGAGCTGGTTGTGATGCAGAAGCTGTTACAACGATTGTGTAATCTAATGCACCGTGTTTACGTAAAGTTTCAACAACTCCACGAACAGTTGATTCTTTTTGACCAATTGCAACATAGATACATACCATATCTTGATCTTTTTGGTTCAAGATTGTATCGATTGCTACAGCCGTTTTACCTGTTTGACGGTCACCGATAATTAACTCACGTTGACCACGACCGATTGGTACAAGAGCGTCAATCGCTTTGATACCAGTTTGAAGTGGCTCATGAACTGATTTACGATCCATAACACCAGGTGCTGGACTTTCGATTGGTCTTGTTTTTGTTGTTTCAATCGGACCTAGACCATCTACAGGCAGTCCTAATGAGTTAACAACACGACCGATTAATGCTTCACCTACAGGAACCTCCATGATGCGTCCTGTACGACGAACTTCGTCACCTTCACGGATATCTGTGTAAGGTCCTAAAATAATAATACCAACGTTATTTTCCTCAAGGTTCTGAGCCATACCCATAACGCCGTTTGCGAATTCTACAAGCTCTCCAGCCATGACATTGTCGAGGCCATGAGCACGAGCGATACCGTCACCAACTTGGATTACAGTACCAACATCGCTTACTTTAATATCAGACTGATAGTTTTCGATTTGCTTTTTTATAAGCGCACTAATTTCTTCAGCTTTGATGCTCATGAGTTTCACCCCTATCTACAATCTGTTTGCGACCAATTGTCGCTCTATACGTTCAAGCTTACCGCTAACACTTCCATCATAAATACGATTGCCGATTCGTAGCTTAACGCCACCAATTAGTTTAGCATCCACAACGTTTTGTAAACGAAGTGAATTCTTGCCAATCTTTTTCGCAAAAGAAGTTGAGATAGCAGACAGTTCAGTATCTGATAATGGACGAACAGAGTATACGATTGCGTCCTCTGTACCGCGCACTTCATTTGCACTTTGTACGAAGTGGTTAACAATTTCTGTTACAACATCTACACGATGACGATCAACTAGTAAGTAAAGCGTATTAACAACCTGTTGTGAAAGGCTGCCAAATACTTCTTTTACGATTGATTTTTTCGCTTCATTTGTAACTTTTGGATGGTTTAGTACATCTATAAGTTCTTGATTCGTTGTAAAAACTTCTTTTACAACGAGCAATTCGTTTTCGATTTGATCAATAACATTTTGTTCTTTTGCAAGTTGAAAAAGAGCTACCGCATAACGTTTTGCAACGATTCCATTACTCATCGACCTTCGCCTACCTCATTGATGTAGTCGTTAATCAATTTTTCTTGTTCTTGTTCGTTCAACTCTTTTTCGATTACTTTAGAAGCAATAAGTACTGATAATGATGCAACCTGTTCGCGTAACGCAGCAACAGCATTTTCTTTTTCTTGCTCGATTTCTTTTAGAGCCGAGTCTTTTAGACGTCCAGCTTCAGAACGAGCTGCTTGGATAATCTCTTCTTTTTGTTGCTCACCAAGCTTTTTCGCATTTTCCACTAGAGCTTGAGCTTCTTGACGCGCTTGTTTTAATAACTCACGTTGCTCTTCAACTAGTTTCTGTGCTTCTTTATTTCTATCTTCAGAACTATTAATTTCATTTGCAATATGCTCTTCACGTTGCTTCATAATGCCCATAACTGGTCCGAATGCATACTTACCAAGTAATCCAAGAAGGATTAAGAACATTAAAAGCTGAAATATGATATCACCTGTGTTAAGGCCGCCTGTAGACGCACCTAAAGCAAGATCAAAAGTTAACATTGCTCGGTTTCACTCCCTTCAAGAGTTCCATGATGGGTTGATAGATTACGGCTTCCGATGAACTTCTTATTTCTGCGTCAGCTCCATCGTCAGCATCCTCACGTACGGTCGTACGCTCCGGTGCTTCCTCAGTCGCTTACTTGAACTAATCGTTCCTCGAAACCCTTTTATTCTATACATAGGTTTAAAGTAAACTAAGTTTTTCAATAACTAGTTAAATTATTTGTGCATAAAGGAATGGCGAAGGTTCGCTTTGAATGATCTTCGCCATATGAATTCTTTTAACTTATCGAATTATTGACCCATTACGATGAATGCGATAACTACCGCGATGATTGGAATCGCCTCTACTAATGCTACCCCGATGAACATTGTTGTTTGAAGAGTTCCACGAGCTTCAGGTTGACGTGCAATCCCCTCTACTGTACGAGATACGATAAGACCGTTACCAATACCAGCACCTAGTGCCGCTAAACCAATTGCAATTGCAGCTGCTAATAAACCCATTGTTTAATTTCCTCCTTTAATGTATGAAAAAATAATAGTACTTTAAATTTCGTTCAAAAAATTGAACATATATTGATTAATGGTCATGACTCACTTTGTGTGCCATATAAACCATCGTTAACATAGTGAAGATAAATGCCTGGATTGCACCGACAAAGATACTAAATCCTTGCCATACTAGCATTGGTATTGCAGCTACAAGAGAGCCGATAATACCACTTCCAAAACTTTCAGCATAACCGCTTGTTGCTAGACTAACAAGCAAGCCTAATAAAATCTCACCTGCAAAGATATTCCCGTAAAGACGAAGACCAAGCGTTAATGTGTTGGCAAATTCCTCAATAATCTTTAATGGGAACATAAATGGCATCGGTTTAAAAAAGTCCTTACCATATTCAGATGCACCTTTCATCTTGATTCCATAGTAGTGTGTTAACGCTACTACTAGAATTGCAAGAGTTAATGTAATGGCAGGATCTGCTGTTGGTGATTTCCACCATAAATCGTGACCCACAACAATTGCGAAAGGTAAGCCGAGCATATTTGCTACGAATACATACATTAATAATGTCATACCTAACGTTAAGAAACGTCCGCCTGTTTGCCAATCCATCGTACTGCCGATAATATTTTTCACAAAATCGACAATCCATTCAACAAAGTTTTGCATCCCTGTTGGTTTCATTGCTAAATTACGTGTTGCCGCAAATGCAATGAGAAAAACGATTAAACTAGCAATCGTAATCATTAAAACGTTGGATAAATTAAAATTTAGACCTAAAAACTCTACCACAGGAGCTTCGTGACCCAATAGATCCACCTCTCTTCCCAGCTAAGCGCGTGACTGTTGAATTACATAATCTATCATAATAACGATATACATCGTCATTAATCCAAAAATAACACTAATCAAATCAAAATACTCGGGAAACTTTATCGCAAAAAAAACTGCGACCCCGGCTGCTGCCATTCGTGAAGTTGTCCCTAACGAACCCGCTTTCCTACCTTCAGTTAATGCGTCATCAAACTGCTTATGCTTTCTCACCATGATCCAGAGATTGTATAGTGTGATGCATGTTCCCAATATTAATCCTAGGAAAACAGACTGATATTCCGTGAATCCCCAACCTAAAACGTAAATGGCCAGTAGATAAAATATGTATTTTCGATATCTGCGAAACATCAGATGCATATCAAACATGAATTCTTTATTCTCCTGAGAAATAGTGGTTGACTAACTTTAGCATGGCATAAACACCTGCGGCTAGTCCTAGCAGAAGGCCTATGATTAAAAACAACGGTTCTGTTTTAAAATAATCATCTACCCACTTCCCAGCAAAAATACCAATTAAAATGGAGCCAACTAGTTGGGAAAGGATAGCTGACATGAGGCCCATCGCGTGTAACGGATGGCGTTTTTTTTGTCGCATTTTATAAATCCTCACTGTAGATTTATAACGGAATAAGGGGTTATTTACGGGTTTTTGTCAGAATTGTAAACCTTATCATTATACCCTCGTTTAGCATACAATAGCGTATATGTGATGTCAATGTGTTTAAAGTTAAAATGTTCACAATCTTATCGAATCCTCACAAATCGTTCACAATTACCCTCAATAACCCCCTTGACTAGGTACATTCACTTAATTATTCACCAAGTAAAATATCTGTTTCTATCAAGTCCTCTTTCCCACTTTTATTTGCAAAGATGACTCCTTTATAGTTTCCTTCAGGTATATCAAGTTCTTCTAGCTTCACTTCCTTCTCAACTAACCCACGGGGAGCATCGTGCAGCCAGTCTAAATAGCCGACAAATGCCAAAGTATCCTGATCGTACAAGGCAATCCCCACTTCATCCGCCCCACCTGGTAAGTACATCCGGTATTTATAAACCCCAGGCTCATCACTATAAGCAAATTCAAAGCCCATAATTCTCGGATAATTCGGCTCATCTACAACATACGCATAAGGAACTTCAATATCATTTCCATCTTGCTCTATTGTTATCCATCCTTGATGAATACCAGGCTTTAGCCTGCTTGGAGTAAGATCCAGACTTATTTCAACTTGTTTTTTCTCACCGGGTTTGATGCTTGTGGTTTTTGGCAGTTTCCACCTGACTCCGGGTTGATTTTTTGGCATATCAAAAGCGACATGCTCTTCTTCTCTAGATTGATTATCAATTGTAATTGTTGCTGTTTTCTTCGTTCGTGGATGATTTGTTTCATATTGTCCAAACGTTAATGAACCAGGATATACAAGAACGTCTGCCTCAACAGCTTCCTTTATATTAATCCTTCCAGCGCCTTGTTCATTTGGTTTTAACACGTTTTCATTAGCATCTGTTAATTTGGTTGCTGTGTTCATCAAGGCTGCTTTAATTTGCTCTGGATTCCAATCTGGGTGGGCCTGTTTGATTAAAGCGCATGCTCCCGCCACATGTGGCGCCGCCATGCTCGTTCCGTGTAAGGCTAAATAACCATCTGGAACTGTGCTTTCAATTGCTACTCCCGGTGCGACAACATCTGGTTTTATCGCCCACGTACTTGTAACAGGACCTCGCGAGCTAAAATCAGCAAGCTGGTCTTCTTCTTTCTTATACTCTGTTCGTATACTAGGATGCTGCTTCAGCTGCTTTCTAATCGCCGCCCCATCTTCTTTCGATATGGAGGCAACCGGTATATCGAGCGGTATCTCCAATGCCCCTGCAAAGTTTCCTTTTACATTATTAGAAATGAGCACCGCTTTAGCTCCTTGTTCTTTTGCATTTAGCACTTTTTCGGTAAAAGAGATTTTCCCTCTTTCCACTAAAACTATTTTTCCTCTCACGGAATCTTTCATATCTTTTTTATAACCTAAGGCTGCATCAACAATCTCGTCTAACCCTTTTAATTGCCACGGCTCCGCTCCTTGCAATGAGTGAATGGTGATCTCTCCTTTTATTCCGCCCACTTTTAGATAAGGCATATGTAGCGGAGGTGAAGACGCACCAACAGAGATCGCTTTTGAAGATGTTCCTGGAGAACCTACTGTCCAAAGGCCAGGACCTGAATTTCCGCTAGAAGTAACTGCAACAATTCCTGCTTCAACAGCTCGATCAAGCGCCAAACTTGTCGGCCAATCCGGACCATTCACATTGTTACCTAGCGATAAGTTGATAATATCTACTTTATCTTTTATCGCTCGATCAATTGCAGCAATCACTTGATCAGATGTTCCTATACCACCGGGTCCGAGCGCGCGATAAGCCACAATTTCTGCTTCCGGCGCCACACCTTTCAGTTTTCCATTAGCGGCAATAATTCCTGCTACATGTGTCCCATGAATTGTTTCACTTCCGTCCTGAGCCATTGTTTCCATCGGATCTTGGTCACCATCTATGACATCAAAGCCACCAAGATAACTTCTTCTTAAATCAGGATGATGATAATCAACACCCGTATCAATCACAGCAACCTTTATTCCCTCACCAGTTAAGCGATGCTCACTTCGATCAAATAAGCCTCTCACATCTTCACCACCGATGAACGGAACACTTTCATCAATCTGTGATGCATAAGAAACGACAGAACTAGAATGAATAACGGCCCGATCTTTTTTCAAGTTCAAGATGTCATCGGTACGACCTTCAATTGAAAAGCCATAAAAAACATGCTGATAGGTTTGGTTGATCGTTAGTCGAGAGAAGCTTTCTATCTTTTTTTGGAAAGAATGAAAATCCTCTTTTTTGACGATTACCATCACTTTTTGAATTTCTTCTTGTGTTTTATTTGGAAGTGGAGGCCTGTTTGGAAAGGTTTCTCCAATTGCCATGTTAGGAAAACAAATTGTTGTCACAAGCATGATGTAAAGTACTTTTTTTATTCCCATCTTGTTCCACCTCCTTTATAGTTTGTTCGCTCAAGGAAAAAACATGTACAAAAAAAGGCCAGAATCTAACAACTGTGTTAGATCTGACCTTTTCTTCCTTCTATTTTGTTCCGTATAGACGGTCTCCAGCATCACCTAAGCCTGGAACGATATACCCGTGATCGTTTAACTTTTCATCTAAAGCCGCAATAAAGATATCAACATCAGGATGAGCTTTTTTTACAATTTCTACACCTTCTGGAGCAGCAATTAAGCACATGAATTTGATATTTTTTGCACCGCGTTTTTTCAAGCTGTTAATGGCTTCCACTGCTGAACCACCTGTTGCAAGCATTGGATCGACAACGATAAAATCACGCTCTTCTACATCAGAAGGAAGCTTTGCATAGTATTCAACCGGCTGTAATGTTTCAGGATCACGATACAACCCGATATGACCTACCTTTGCAGCAGGAATCAGTTTTAAAATTCCATCAACCATACCTAATCCCGCACGAAGGATCGGAATGATACCAAGCTTTTTCCCAGCAAGTACTTTTGACTTAGCTGTTGTTACAGGAGTTTCAACATCCACCTCTGTTAGTGGAAGATCTCTTGTAATTTCAAACGCCATTAAGCTTGCTACTTCATCAACAAGCTCACGAAATTCTTTTGTTCCAGTTTTCGCATCGCGAATGTATGTAAGTTTATGTTGAATTAATGGATGATCAAACACGTATACTTTCCCCATCAAATCATCTCCTTTTCTTTGACACTTCAATAGATTTTACAGAAAAAAAAGCATAGTTTCAAGCGAGTTCGTCTTATTTCTACATATATTGAAAAAACATGTTAGAACTTAGAGGAAAACCCTCTGTCTTTGTCGAAAATTTCAATATATAAGGTTTATCGTTAGTTTAGAAAGGCTGATGATCATGAAAACATACCAGGACCACCATAAGGCCTATACGATCTCATTTATTTATACTTTGGTACCGTTACTTTTGTTATACCTCATTCAATATGAATTTCAAACTTTTTATGATCCTAAAAATCATTTAAGCATACACTTAATTCTTGAAATGTATAGCGTGTTTATCTCGTTCATTATTTTTGTTTTTGGATGGAAGGCTTTTGGTCATAATCCACCTACTACCTTGCTATTTGTGCCCTTTGTGTTTTTAGCTGTCGGCTATTTTGATTTTATGCACACACTAACATATTCTGATATGCCACCATTATTTGTTGAGAGTTCAATAAATAAGACCGCTTGGTTTTGGGTCGTAGCCCGAGCAATCGAATCCATTTCCTTGGCAATATTATTTTTTTATGATGAGAAAACTGTAAGGAACCTTAACAGAAAATTGATCCTATTAGGTACGCTTATTTTTCTTGCATTACTAACTGTTTTGGTTTATACCTTTGGACCTCAGGCTCCATATTTAATCATTGAAGGAACCGGACCAACACCTTTTAAAAATGTACTTGAATATGTTTTTAACGGCTTGCATTTCCTCTCATTTATTTTAGTTTTACGCAAATTAAAACATGAGAAAACAGATTCAAACATCTATTTAATATTTGCTTTTGTTCTTTTAATAATAGGCGGATTTCAAATTACGTTATATCAAAGCGTACATGATTTAGTAAATATTATTGGACATGTTTACAAAGCAATTGCCTATACCTTTATTTACCGGGCATTTTTCTATTCTAATCTTCACTTAACTTTTATACATAAAGAAAAGGCGGAGAAGAACCTGGCCGTTACACAAGGAATATTAGAATCATTTTTCACACACACCCCTGACAGTATTGCTCTTTGTGATCAAAATGGTCATGTTGTTAAAGTTAACAAAGGCTTTGAAAAGCTTACTAAATTAAGATCTGAACAAGTTCTAGGAACACCACTTTCAAAAACGTTTCCACTATTTGAACAGGAATTGAATGTTCTAGTTAAGGAAGTGTTACAAGGGAACAGAATTATTGATTATGAAATTGGAGCAAAACCTCCTAGTTCAATTAGAGTAAACTTTACGATATACCCTATTTATTTTGATGAGTATATTCATTTTGCTGCTATAGCAAGGGATATAACTGAGGAAAGAGTCGCTAAAGAAAAGCTTAAGCAAGTCGAAGAAGAGTTAAAAGAAATGATACAAGAGCATCAAGGAGTTTTTGTTAAATTTAAAAAGATTGATGATTATTTTACAATTACTCTTTGCCACGGAGAGCTTCTAAATGATATGGGAATCTCAAGTGATATTGTTGGCTTTACCTTATATCCCGGCAGTTGTGGTCATCTTGGCACAACAATCTATTCAAATTTACAAAAAGCATGGGAAGGAAACGAAAGAACCTTTGAGTTTGAAAGACATACAGGTATTTATGCCGTAACCCTGAAACCGATTCTTCGTCATTTTGAAGTACAGGAAATTATCGGCTCCTGTATAGACATTACAAAATTAAAGAAAACCGAAGATCTTCTAAGAAAATCAGAAAAGCTCGCTGTAGTTGGAGAGATGGCAGCTGGTATTGCCCATGAAATCAGGAATCCACTAACAACCTTAAAGGGTTTTACCCAAATCTTAGGTAAGGATGCCCAAGAGAGAGAGAAGCAATTTGTTGATCTTATGCTTTCAGAGTTAAGCCGGATCGAACTAATTACTAATGATTTTATGATTCTTGCAAAGCCACAAGCAATTAAATATCAAGAACATGATTTAAGAAAGATTGTTCATCATGTCTTAGCCATTATTGAGCCTCAAGCAATCTTAAACAATATAGAGATTATTAGCAGAAATACGTCTGAGGAAGAAATTCTCATCATATGTGATGAAAACCAGTTAAAACAAGTCTTTATTAATTTAATAAAAAATGCAATAGAATCAATGCCAGCCGGCGGTCAGCTCGATGTGTCAGTGGAACTATCTCACAACGGATATGTTACCATCAACATAAAAGACACTGGCTGCGGCATTCCAGAACATGTGATCACCCGACTAGGGGAACCTTTTTACACATTAAAAGAAAAAGGCACAGGATTAGGTCTAATGGTAAGCTTCCGTATTATCGAGGCACATAAAGGGAAAATTGAATTTAGTAGTAAAGAAAATGCCGGTACAAAGGTTGAAATTAAGTTACCGTTGAAATCAGTATAAAAAGAGAGACCAACTTCACCTTCGAAGTTGGTCTCTTTCTTTTTATAAGTTACGGTATAAAGGGAACTTGCTTGTTAAGTTTTCAACGCGTTGTTTTGCTTCAGCAAGCTTCGCTTCATCTTCGTGATTTTTTAATGCAAATGCAATAATGCTTCCGATCTCATCCATTTCTTCTAAACCAAAGCCACGGCTTGTTACAGCAGCAGTTCCGATACGGATACCACTTGTTACGAATGGGCTTTCTGTTTCAAATGGAATTGTGTTTTTATTAACAGTAACTCCGATTTCATCTAATACGTGCTCAGCCACTTTACCAGTTAACTGAAGAGAACGAACATCTACTAATAGTAAGTGGTTATCAGTACCACCAGATACAAGTGTTAAACCTTCTGATTGAAGCTTTTCTGCTAAACGTTTTGCGTTATCAATGATGTTTTGAGCGTATGTTTTAAAGCTATCTTGAAGAGTTTCACCAAATGATACAGCTTTTGCAGCAATAACATGCATAAGCGGTCCACCTTGGATACCAGGGAAGATTGATTTATCAATTTTCTTACCGAACTCTTCTTTACAAAGAATCATCCCACCACGTGGTCCACGAAGTGTTTTGTGAGTAGTTGTTGTAACGAAATCTGCGTATGGCACTGGGTTTTCATGAAGTCCTGCAGCAACAAGTCCAGCGATATGAGCCATATCCACCATGAAGTAAGCACCCACTTCATCAGCGATTTCACGGAATTTTTTGAAGTCGATTGCTCTTGGGTATGCACTTGCACCAGCAACGATTAACTTTGGCTTGTGAAGTCTAGCTTTTTCTAACACATCTTCATAGTTGATGCGGTGAGTTTCTTCGTCAACACCATACTCAACGAAGTTATATTGCACACCACTGAAGTTAACAGGGCTACCATGTGTTAAGTGACCACCGTGAGATAAGTTCATTCCAAGAACTGTATCACCATGCTCTAAAATTGTGAAATAAACACCCATGTTTGCTTGTGCACCAGAGTGAGGCTGAACGTTTACATACTCAGCTCCGAAGATTTCTTTCGCACGGTCTCTCGCGATATCTTCAACAACGTCCACATGCTCACAACCACCATAATAACGACGACCTGGATAACCTTCTGCATATTTGTTTGTAAGTACAGATCCTTGAGCTTCCATTACTGCTTCACTAACAAAGTTTTCAGAGGCAATAAGTTCAATCTTAGTTTCTTGACGAGTACGTTCTAACTGAATGGCTTCAAATACTTTTGCATCTTGTTCTGGTAAATGTTTCATTCGTTCGTATCTCCCTTCATTTAAAAAACGGTTGGTATTGGTTTTTCATCGAACTCTTTCACAACGTATAATTCCATCTATATTTTACACGCTAATGCGTTGGAATGTAAAAGATTTTCTGAAATAATTGTGAAGTTTTTCGGATTTCGTGTCAAACTTTGTGTTAAAGGCGAATATTCTTTGCAGGTGGTAGCGGGAATATTCGGCTGACTACCATTCACTTGTTTATAATATACAACCTATTGTCGTTACTTTTTCTTACAATGTCAACCATAATAATAGAATATTTTGAGACTTCTTAAAAAATGTTTTCAGGTAACCGTTTGCAGGTGTTGTGATGGTTTTAGTATGGCTTAGGGTGGGGAGATTACGCTGGTGAATTCGCAAAAATGTTTTAAAACTTAAGATAGTATGATTGAGATCTATAGTATGTTACCGGAGGGGGATTAGATTCGGATTAGGAAGTTGTGGGCTTGGTAGTTACGTATATAGGAGTGTTGTGTGAGTGTATGATATTGATATAGAAAATTGTGGCTAAGAAACTATATTGAGATGGATTTTGCTAGGCAGATCAGGGCTTGTCCCGATTCTAGCGGTATCGGGACACAACTTGAATCTCCATACCGGTTCTTGTCCCGATTCTCGCGCTATCAGGACACTACTTGACTTTCCATACCGGTTCTTGTCCCGATTCTCCCTTATCCAAACATAGTTTTGCTTTTAAGGGTTTATGTTAGTATCCTAATTCACACTTCAGCCCAAGACCTGTCCAAATACCGCGACTGAACCAATACACGAATCATTGAGTGCCCCTAACCCTGTTCTTATGCGTATGCACGAGAATTCAAAGTTCCGCTCATCTCCTAATCATTGCGCAAAAAGAAAAGAACCAACCAAAGTTAGTTCCTTTTTAACGACAAGATTGATTTTCTGTTGTGCTTTCATAGACGGCCCGTGCGCCGCCGATTAGTTTTGGACGAGTTTTTGCTATTGTGACATGGGCAGAGCCTATTTCCGTTATCTTACTACGGAGCGGGACGGCAACATGCTTTAAGTGCATTCCGATAAAGGTGTCGCCGATGTCGACTCCAGCATCTGCTTTGATAAATTCAACCACAACCGGGTTCTGCATGTGCTGGTAGGCATAGGTGGCCATTGCGCCACCTGCTTTTCTCACAGGAACAACGGTTACTTCTTCAAAGCCCTTTGTTCTGGCAATCTCTTTTTCCACAACAAGTGCGCGGTTAAGGTGCTCACAACATTGAAAGGCTAGTTGCACACCTGTTGTTTGGTGGATGGAATGGAATGTTTCATAAATCATTTCAGCCACTTCTTCTGTGCCGGCCGTACCGATTTTTTCACCGATTACTTCACTTGTGCTACAGCCTACAACAAGAAGATCACCTTCGTTAAGCTCGGCTTGATTTGTTAAGTCTTTTAATAACTCAGATAAATCTTGCTTCCATTTTTGAAGATTTGTCATGAATTTACGACTTCCTTTTAGTTTTGATTCTCTTCGTATTGAGTGATCTTTCCTACGCGTGTTGCGTGTCGCCCACCTTGGTAGTCTGTTGTTAGCCAGATTTTAGCGATATCTCGTGCTAAACCAGGACCGATTACGCGCTCACCCATTGCGAGCATGTTTGTATCATTGTGCTCACGAGTTGCTTGGGCACTGAATGTATCATGAACAAGTGCGCAGCGGATGCCTTTTACTTTGTTTGCAGCGATGCTCATGCCAATACCAGTTCCACAAATTAAGATACCACGATCAAATTCACCGTTTGCTACTTTTTCCGCTACAGGTAGAGCATAATCAGGATAATCAACGGATGTTTCACACTCACATCCCATATCCTCAAATTCGATATTTAATTCTTCAAGTAATCCAATGATTTCTTTTCTAATATTGATTCCACCGTGATCTGATGCAATTGCTACTCTCATCTTGCCCTCCTATGGTTACGTATTTCTTCCATTTTTATTCTATCTCTTAAATAATAAAACGATCAATTGTTTTCCTTAATTCTTCTGAACTTTCTGCTAGTCTCTTTCCTAAATCATTCATGTGATTAATTTGTTCAGACTGCTCATTAATGGACGATGCGACCTCATGCGCACCTGCTGATGTTTCCTGGGCAATAGCCGCAACTTCCTCAGATTGTGCACCCGTTCTTTGTAAGGAGTCCATTTGTTGGTGAATGAGCTCACTAATTTGCTTAACTGCAGTGGCCACATCTAAGATAGCTTGACTTGACTCGCTTAGGATTTCAGCTGATACTTGTCCATTTTTTGCTTGATTTCTAGCTGTTTCTACTTGTTCCCCAATTTGGCCAACAACATTTTGAACTTCTTGTTGAATGTTTTGAATTAGACCTGTTATTCCTTGAACGGCTTTTGCACTTTCATCCGCTAGCTTACGAACCTCATCAGCTACAACAGCAAAGCCTTTACCATGCTCACCTGCTCTAGCTGCTTCAATTGAAGCATTTAGTGCGAGTAAATTTGTTTGATTTGCAATTTCCCCAACAAGAGATACGATCGATGATACTTCATTTGCGTTCTCTTCTAAACGGCGCACAGCTGTCATTGATTTTTCATTTTCTTCTGCTAGTGTTTGAATTCCACCGATTAGTGACGAATAAACTTCTTTCGTTTCATTTAATGAGGACACCATATCATTTGATAGCTTTTCTGATGTTGTTGCTTTCTCTTCAACCTGTGTAGCAAATTCAATCATGTCTTCAACAGATGTCGCAGTTTCCTGAATAGCCGTTGCCGATTGGTCTGCACCACGGGCAATTTCTTGAACAGTAACTAATATTTCATCCGCCTGGTTTGAAGCACTACTAGATGCTGTTGCCATTTGACTAACTTGTTCATTAGTAGAGTGAAAGTTTGACTCAATGCTTTGAACCATATTTCTCATATTGTGAAGCATTTCGTTAAAAGCTACACTAAGTCCTCTAATTTCATCATCACTATTTGAAACAGGTACGTCTTCATGAATATTTCCCTGTGCAGCTTTGTATGCGGCAACTTCAAGCTTTTTTAATGCTCTTGTCAAAAATCCTGATCCGAAGTAAGCTAAGACCCCTGACCAGAAAACTCCCATTAATAAAGTAATGAGCGTAAATAAAGCTGGTGACACAAGGTGGTCAACATATTTAACTATAAATGAAATAAAGATCGCACTTGTTGAATACGTAATAATCGCAAGTACTGTTGTAAAAATGACAAGCTTTAATCTTAAGCTAAACTTATACTTTTTCTGTTTCATGATGGTTTCTCCTCTGCATGTCGATCATTTGTCGAGCTTTTCCACTAACTTTGTAATAAGTTCTTCGAGATCTGCTAAAGTTTGACGATACATCGGCAGGGGTCCTCCGAATGGATCTGAAATATCTCGTTTTTCTTCATCCTGATCTGCTACATATTCTGACAGGGTAAATGTTTTACGCCCTGCATAAGGGTGTTGATCAATGACCGATTGTTTATGTTGATTTGTCATCGTTAAAATAATAGTTGCCCATTCAACTAGGTCTTTTGTTAAGCTTGAGGATTGATGTTCACATGTAATTCCTTTTTCCTTTAAGGCTTCAATTGCGTTTGGAGATGCTGTACTGCCATCAAAAGCAAAAACTCCTGCAGATTTCACACTTATGTTATCTGAGTTTTTCAAGTGATTGAAAAGAGCCTCGGCCATAGGGCTTCTGCATGTATTTCCCGTACAAACAAATAGGACATTTATCATATAAAACACTCCTTTCTCTTATTATAATAGAAAAATGGAGCTGAAAGTAGTCATGAAGATCATTGAATTCGACAAAAGTGTGATTAGGCTTTTCGAAATAATAAAAAAGTGTAGAACAAAAGTCTACACTTCTCCATTTTAATAAATATAGATATATGGATCGGAAGGTGCTTCAACTTTTTCTAACGAACTAATTCCGATAGATGGGATTGTTACTCCATTTCGATCTGTTTTCTCAATGACTCCTGATACCTTTACCCATTCATCATTTTTTAAATTTTTTACTTCGTCACCAGTTGCGAGAGTTCCCATTACTTGAAGATCTGCAACACAGCAAGATACGGTGAATCTGGAAACTGCCATTTGATCTTGAGTAAAATCAGGCTCACGGTATACAAAGCCGGTTAGTTCAATTTCTTTACCGACAAACTCATCAAGATGTGTTTCAAGATATCCAGATATTTTTTGATACTCTACATCTGTGACAACTATTTTCTCACTATTTAAAAGTCCCTCGATGTATAAATCATCAACACTTTTAGGCTGATTATCAGTATCAGCAACTGCAGTTGTAGTACTTTCTTCAGTTGATTCATCTTGTGTGCTAGTGTTTTGATTTTGTTCCGCAGCAACAGAAGATGTTCCTAAGTTAATTCCTCTTTTCGCCACGATAGAGCTGTCCAAAATGACTTCAGGAAACATAAATCCAGTTAAGATCGGAAACAAAAAGATTGAATAGATTAATAGAGACTTTATTGGTGAGCTTTTTGCAGTATGATCTAATCCACAATCACAAAAAAGGTCTATATCCTTTTTTGAATCACTGCGAAAAATTTGAATTGTTCCAAGTATTAAAAATGTACCGGTAGCAAAGTAAATAAACGGCAGCATTTTAGGTGCAATAAAGTTAGTAATATTTCCTGAAATAATCAGTTTAAACAATAACATTGTAAAGCCAACTAAGATAATACCACGAATAAACTTCTGAAATCCTAAGTGATCTGACTGCTCCATCTAGATTCCTCCTATTAAAATAGTAATGCTTGATAGATAAGAACACCTACGTATACAACAACTGTCACAACAAGCATAAATACAAGGACAAACTTTGTTTTAAAATAAGCAAATAGCATGACCGTGTTTTTCAAATCCAGCATAGGCCCGTAAACTAGGAAAGCAAGTAGAGCACCTGGTGCAAACGCACTTCCGAATGAAGCAGCAACAAACGCATCCGCTTCTGAGCATAGAGATAAAAGAAAAGCAAAAGCCATCATAACAATAGGTGAAGAAAATTCATTTGAGCCTAAACTCACAAGAATGCTTCGATCTAAGAAAGTCTGAAACACACTAGCAATAAGAGCACCTATGATTAAGTATTTACCCATATCAAAAAATTCATCACTTGCATGGTAGATCGTTGCTTTTAATCGGTTCACTTTTATAGGTGTTTCTGATGAGTCCGCTCCTCTACCAATTAACTCTTCAGATGTTACTTTAAATTGATTACTTTGTTTAAATAGAAAATATAGAATTAATCCGATGACCATTGATAATAAAAACGCCAAAGCCATACGCCCAATTAAGATATCCGTATTGTTTCGAAATGCAAAGTAAGTTGAGGCAGCAACAACAGGATTTAAAATAGGGGCACAAGCTAAAAAGACGAACGCAACATGCAATGGCATCCCTTTTTTTATAAGTCTTCTAACAACAGGGACAATTGCACATTCACAGACTGGAAATATCGCTCCTAATAATGCCGCTGGTAAAACAGCAACGATCATATTCTTGGGGATATATTTTTGAACTGTTTCTTCTGAGACAAAGACTTGAATGAGAGATGAAACAAAAACACCTAGCAATATAAATGGTATAGCCTCGATCACAATACTTAAAAAGATTGTATTTAGGTTTAATAGATTCTGAGGAATGGTAAATTGCCTTTGTAATGTTTCGTAATCCCAAAAGAGAAAAAAATAGATAAAAACGGCAACTAAAGCTAATCCTATTATCTCTTTTGACTGATTTAATAGTGATGTTTTCATTCTAAAACCCCTTTGATTTCATGATTTTCATCCAAATGCCTAAAAATCTAGGTATCTTTTTATATTTTTCTGCATATATCCTTATGATAGAGCTCAAATGTTAAGGAATCTTTTACAGAATTTGTAGATTTCGTAAAGTTTTTGTAAATTTCTGCTATAACGTTGTCGAAGGTACTAGAATAAAATATGATGAAAGAAATTGAATCGTTATGTTTCCTACTAAATGGAGGGATTTGATGAACAAGCCTGTTGAAGTCTATATACTAAGCGGTTTTTTAGGAAGCGGAAAAACTACTGTTCTGAAGAGGATTGTAGATGAATGTAAAAAACGTGACCAAAAGCTCGGCATTATTTTAAATGAGCTTGGCGATACAAATGTAGAAAATCATCTTTTTGAAAATGAAAAAATGTACGAGCTCCTTAACGGCTGTATATGCTGCTCGATCCAAGATGACCTAAAGTCAACTTTGAATCAGTTTGTGAAAAATCCGGTTGATGTGTTACTTATTGAAGGAACTGGTGTAGCAAATCCGAATGAAATTGTGGAGGCTTTAGCCACTCCGGAATATATTGATAGATTCTCTCTACTTTCGATTATTAGTTTAGTTGATGCTAGCAATTACCTTGACTATCAAAGTATTTTTTCTAGCTCAAAGAAAATTCGTACGTTATTAAAAGAACAAATTACAAGTGCTTCACTCATTATTTTAAATAAAACAGATCTTGTTTCAGATAAAAAGCTGGAAAAAATCAATTTACAAATAAACAAGCTAATCACCCATGATGTTCCTGTTGTGCAATCTAGCTTTGGTGAGGTTCCAGCAGATGTGCTTCTTCAAACAAGAATTAGAACATTGAAGTTATCCCAAGAACCTAAAACATGTGGCTGTTCTTCTAACTGCGATCATGACCATTCTCACGATCATGTAAATCATGCTGCCATTAAGGCGATTAAGCTGGAAGATTTGCCTATTGTGGAGAAAAAGGAATTCGAGAAGTGGCTAAAAGAACTGCCTAACGACGTGTTACGTGGGAAAGGGATCATTCAATTTAAAGGTGACTCTGCTCTTTACTCGTTCCAATTTGCTTCAAAAAAGCTTGCGGTGGATAAAGTAGAGGGAACAACTAGTCAAAAACCAATTATGATTTTAATTGGGAACCATTTGAACATTGAAGAAATTAGATCTTCGTACGAAAAAACATTTTTGCAAGTTTCAAGTTAAAACAAAGAGGTGTGCTCACCTCTTTGTTACTTTATAAATTCAAGTAAAGACGGCACCCTTTTTTTAAAATCCTCATAGTGATGACGCCCTTCAGGAATAATATTAAATTTCACATTCGGCACTTTGTTATTCAGTAATTGATAAACCCTTTTGTTTGATGATACAAATTCTTTATTTTTCATTTCATCATTTGTTTCACTGTCTCCACAATCCATATAAATGCCTTTTACATCTGATATACTTGAATGCTGAATGTATTTTTCGATTTCTTCCTGATTTCGTAAAAAAGCTGAGGAGATTGCAGCAACTTTGTGGAAAACCTGTGGATAACTACATGCTGCGTAAACTGATATTAATCCTCCAAGCGAAATACCAGCTATTGAGTTTTGATCGCTTAACGTCCGGTATTTTTCATTAATAAACGGCATAAGGTCATTGATAATAAAATCAACATAATCCTTCCCCTTACCTCCTGGTAAATCAACCTGTCCAAAATGCTTCCTGCTATATTCACCAATTTCCCAAGGGCAATATTCATTCATGCGCTCCTCAGGGTTTTGATCAATCGCCACCACGATTAACTCATAATCCTTTTTATTAAGATAATGTTCGAGCCCTAATGAAACGCCACCAATCGCTTCGTCATCACGAAATACATTCTGACCGTCATGCATGTACAACACAGGATAACGTTTTTCACCCTTATCATAATGCTTTGGTACATATACTCGAATTGTTCGATGTTGTTTAAGAGTTGTCATATAAAGAGAGAAAAATTCAACCATATTTGTTCACCATTCACTTTCAGGTTTTATGTATTTTAAAAAAGGATCAAACCATAAATGATTTGAACCTTTGAGAAATTAAAAAGGAAATAAAAGCTTTAAACCAAACGCAAGCAGAATACTTCCACCAAGCGCTTCACTATAGGCACCTAACCAATTTTGGACACGCTTGCCAACCAATAACCCAATCCACGTTAACACCATACTAACAACTCCGAACATCATGACTGTTAGAAAGGTTTTGGCCCCGTAGATTCCTAAGCTTAAACCAACTGAAAAGCTATCTAAACTGACACTTAAGGCAAAAACAATTAAACCGAATCCTACGGGTGTAATGAGCGGCTCATCATCTTTTTTAAACGATGCAAATATCATCTGAATACCTAATAAAATAAGTAGAGTACCGCCTAATAAAGTAGCAATTGTTCCAAACGTATCACTTAGTAGACGGCCAATTAACATCCCGACAAGTGGCATCCATATATGAAAAACGCCGATTGTGATTCCTATGTAAAAAATCTGCCGCATTCGCAGCCTAATTAAGCCCATGCCAAGGCCGACCGAAAAAGCGTCCATACCTAGTGCCAGTGCCATAATAAATAATGTAACGAGTTCTCCCAATATTGATTCTATGTTCATTTTCCCCCTCCTCGGACACGCCTAATTAACCTTATGCGCACCCGATTCTGATTAGAACATAGTATTAAGGAGCTTGATTATTCTTCTACAATAACTTGGTTTCCAGCTGCTTTTAAAAGCCTATTCATAATGGCTTCACCAACACCGGCCTGTGGAAAACTTTCACTTAAAATAAGATCAACATCTTCTTCTTGGTCAAATTTTCTTAACACATCATAAAGATTAGCTGCTACAGTTTGGAGGTCTTCCCGTGTTCCGCATGCTATTACCTTTGCAGCCTGAAGCTCAGTTTTCCCTTCCTCTGTTGTTAACACACCTACTTTTTTACCGTTCTTTTCATATTGGTTGATAAGAGTTTGTAAAAACGGACGACTTCCATCAACGACAATAACAGGTGCGTTTGGAGCATAATGTGTGTATTTCATGCCGGGAGACTTTGGTGCATGACCTTCTTCAAGTAATGCCTGGTCCACACTCACTTCACCAACAACTGTTTCCAATTGCTCCTTCGTTACTCCACCAGGTCTTAAGATCGTTGGAATGGTTGAGGTACAATCCACAACCGTTGATTCAACACCAACTCCAGTTGGCCCCCCATCAACAATCCCACTGATTCTACCTTTAAGATCATGGTATACATGCGAAGCTTGGGTTGGACTTGGCTTTCCTGATCGATTTGCACTTGGTGCCGCGACTGGGACATCTGCCTCTTTTATTAACGCTAAGGCAATTGGGTGATCGGGCATTCTCACTCCAACCGTATCAAGCCCCGCTGTAACGAAGTCTGATAAGAGCTCTCCTTTTTTTCTCAAAACTAATGTTAACGGGCCCGGCCAAAATTCCTTGATCAACAGATTTGCATAGTCAGGGATATCCTGTACAATATCGTTCAGCTTTTCTTGTGAAGCAATATGGACAATCAATGGATTATCACTTGGGCGCCCCTTTGCTTCAAATATTTTACGGACCGCTTCATCAGAGCACGCATTTGCTCCAAGTCCATAAACAGTCTCGGTAGGAAAGGCAACAACCTCGTTTTCTTTTAACATTTTAGCTGCCTGTGTAATTTGTGGATAACTAGTGGATAAGTCAGTTAAGTCATCCACAGTCCAAAGATTCGTGTTCATTTTCTATTAACTCCCTTAAAATCCGTACTTTCACCTACATTTCTTGCCTAAATGTAGAGGTTTAACTCTAGAAAGTATAAAAGAAGACTCACAATAAAACAAGCCTTATCCACAATTTGTGGATAAGGCTGTTATTATTGTGAATAACTATGTGGATATTAGAAAATTAAGAGGATTTCACCATAATCTTTGCATTTGGATCTTCAAGTGAACCACTCATATGATCTAAGGTTAACATTTCATCCGGAATCACATCTGATTCGATTTGGCTAAAGCCCATTAATGCTAGAAAATGTACAGATGCTTCTTTGTTTGTCACAAGGTATAAATTCTCAATTCCCTTTTTCTCTGCTAACGTTTGAATGCTTTGAAAAAGTGTCACAATATGTGCCTGCTTTAGCTTGTCCGAAACAACGAGAGAACGCAGCAATCCATGAGTATTCAGCGGTTCCACCCCAATACAGGCCACAACCTCATGATTACCATCCTCCAACATCACAAAATAATCTATTATACTATCCAAACCTTCTGAACTAAGTCCTGCTTTCTCAATAAAATCTGTTAATCTACCAAGATCCTTTTCCTCTGCTATTTTTAACTGAAATAACATACTTTCACCCCATTTTGTTTTCTCTACTAAACTCTATGAGGAGAAAGCTAGATTTATTCATAGATTTTCTTCGACAAACTTCGGGAAGTGACAGGCACTACCTACATATTCCTACACATCTAACCGAAGAGTATATATGGTGCATTTTTCAACGGAAAGGTGGTGAAATCATGCAATTCCGTCATTTATTATTTGTTGCTTTGGTCAGTTTTGTAGCCTTTGCTTTTCCTGATGATACTTTTGCTAAGGATAACGGTCAGCCTGAGAATAAGAATGCTCAAAATGCTCAACAAAAAGTGGACACGGTAAAAAAGGAAATTTCCAAACCTACTCCATCACCACAAGCAAAACCGGAAAAACCTTTACAAAACAAGGTGGAGAAAACACTTCCGGCTCAGGCAAGTGAAAAGGCTAGTAAAGCTAAGTCACTTCCTGAGAAAGCTAGTGATAAAACGAGCAACACTAAGCAGCTTCCTGAGAAGGCTGGTGATAAGGCAAAACAAGCTGTTAACAAAGTGAAAGAAGAAAAGGAAAAAGCGGTTAACAGCAACCAGCCCTCAGAACAGGCAGAAAAGAAATCCTCTGCTACTGAAAAGAAGGAAGAAACTGAAGTGAAAGCATCTCCACAGACTGTTGTTACTACTACACCTTCTGTTAAAGAGACTACTTCAAACGCTTCCGAAAAAGGTGATGATGTTAAACCTGTCAAGACTAGTAAAGAGGAAGTGAGTGTGGATCCTAAGAAGGAAGATGAACCTCCTGTTAAAAAGGAAAACAATGTTCCAATCAAGGCAGTAAACCCTCACTCTTCTGTTTCTCAGAAATCTTCTGAAGGATCATCAAAGGACAGAACGAGCAAAGGATCCAATGCAAAAAGTACATTTGATAAATTCATAGTAAATGCAGAAGCATACTTGATCGTTAGGCGGGTTCAGCCACTTATTTCTAAGCAGCTCCAGTACCGCAATCAATGGGATCATGCACCTCCATCACCGCCACCACAAGATACTCCTTTTTTCTAAAACTATTGTAAATACATTTTTTAATAGAAAAAGGAGAGAATCATATGTTAAAAATGAATGTGGTAAAAACAGCGGTATTAGCAGGAATTGTTTCAGTAGGAATTTTTGCTGGAGGTCAAATTAGTGAAGCAGCAGGACCGAAAGATGCTAAAGCAGTAAGAACGGTGAAAGTTGTAGAAGCTAAAAAAGTTGAAGTGAAAGCTGGAAAGTCACAGGCTAGTGTTAAAGCTAGCGCAACAGCAAAAGAACATGCTGCTGCAAATTCGGCTGTTCATGGAAAAACGAAAGTAAAAGCTCAAAAAACGGTAGAAGAAGTGCAACCTGAAGTAACGGAAGTGGAACAAACAGAAGCTGTTGAGAAAACAGAAAAGCAAAATAAATCTGCAGCAAACAAAGCAAACTCACAAGCATATGAGAATTCTAGTGACAATGCAAAATTGCATGCAAATAAAAATGCTGCTGTTCACGCTGTAGCTGAAGAAGAAGTGGCAACAGATGTAGAAGAAAATACTTCTGAAGATACAACTGAAGAAGCTACTGATGTTAATGAAGATAGCAAATCTACTGTAGAAACTGATGCAACTGAAGAAGGTACAGATGTTAACGAAGAAATTGAACCGACTGTAGAAGAAGATGCTGCGACTGATGAAGATGCAGAAGAAGCTACTGACGTTAATGAAGATCGTGAAACGACTGTAGAAGAAGATGCTGCGACTGATGAAGATGCAGAAGAAGCTACTGACGTTAATGAAGATCGTGAAACAACTGTAGATGAAGATGCTGTGACTAACGAGGATGCAGAAGAAGCTACTGATGTTAACGAAGAAAACGAGACAATTGTAGAAGACGGTTCAACTGAAGAAGGTACTGAAGAGTCTACGAACGTTAACGAAGATAGCGAAACGACTGTAGAAGAACCTACAACTGAAGAAGCAACGACAGAAACTACTGAAGATGAAGCTAGTAAAACTGTTGAAGTAAATACTTCTAGCAAAAATAAAGCAGCAGCAAAAGCAAACGAACATGCTAGTAACATGGCAAAATTACATGCACATGCAAACTCTGCTGTTCATGCAACAGCTGTGGAAGAAGAAACAGTTGAAGCAGATGAAGAAATCCAAGTTGAAGTAACGGTAGAATAAATCGATCAAAAAAGCCGGAGTAATTATCACTCCGGCTTTTTGGTATTCGACAAACTTCGGGGAGTGACAGGCACCCATCACGAAAACAACCCTTCAAACCACTCAACCAAAAAGAATTTCACTTCTACTTCTTGCTTGTCTTCATCTTCGTCAACAACTAGTGATGCAACTTCTTCTGTTGTTTTGCTCGCTTCGTTTGTTTTTTCTGTTTCTTCAGCTTGTACGGCTTCTCCATTTGAGAAGTCTAGGAAGCATAGTGGTGGGAATAGAACACACCACCAGTTAGCGCCCTTTGCTTCACCTAGGCTGATTAAGATCGCTTCATACTCACCTGCTGGATAAATGAAGTTACCATAAAGCTTTGTTGGAAAGCTTACATCATGATCAAAATCTACTGTATACTCTTGCTCCATGTTTTCTTCCTTTAGTACACGTGCAACGATGTTTTCGATTTCCGGTAGTCTTGATTCTATTAACTCTTCAGCAGCTTCTACTGAAGTTAATTCTGAAACCCACTCTGTGATTTCCTTGTTTACTTCATCGCGAACTTTTCTCTTTAACTCTTGATCTTCATCAGAATTACTATTTGCTAGAATTCGTAAGCGAATCGCTTCATCTGGTATCACTACCGGTTCCTGTGTGCTAGCTTCCACCGGCTCTTTATAAACATTTGCTATTGCCCCAAAGAATAATAAGAATATATATATAAGTGCTAATTGTTGTTTTTTCATTTCCTCACGCCTCCCTTGTAGTAGACAGTATAGTCAGCGTGAGAGATTCTTAAACTATATTTTTGAAAAAAAATAGTTTTATAGTTTTAAAAAGAAGAAACCCCAGTTTTACCAAGGGTTCTACTCCTTAAATTGTCGCAAATACCATGCGATCTTTGCCGTTAATATCGTAAACAACTTCTACTTTCGCCTTTGTCGGAAGTGCTTGTTCAAGAAGAGCCTTAACATCCTTCCCCTGCCCAGCTCCAATTTCAAACGCAATTAACGCTTTTGGATTCAGCAAGCTTATCATGTCATTGATCAGCCTTCTATAAAAATCTAAGCCATCTTCTCCACCTGCCAATGCGCGCATTGGTTCATGATCCTTCACAACAGGTGATAGAGTTTCAATTTCCCAATCTGGAATATAAGGTGGATTTGATACTAAGATATCGATTTTATTTTTAACAGGTTCTAGTAAATCTCCGTGAAGCCACTCGACTTCAGCATGTAGTTCCCTGCTGTTTTGCTGAGCTACTTGAAGAGATTCCTCTGCAATATCAACAGCTGACACACAGAATTTCGGGTTTTCAAGAGCCAAGGTAATTGCGATGGCACCACTGCCTGTCCCAACATCGACAACATTTAGTTTTTGCTCACCATCAAAATGCTCAGAGGCTCTTTGTAAAATCCCCTCCACAAGCTCCTCAGTTTCAGGTCTTGGTATTAATACTTCTTTATTTACGATAAAACGCCTGCCATAAAACTCTTCATATCCAATTAAATATTGAACAGGCTGTCCTTCTGCATGTTTTTTTACATCAACTTGAAATGCTAGGATTTGCTTTTCTGAGAGGACCAGTCTCAAATTAGATAATAATGTTGCCCGATCCATTTCTAAATGGTGCCGCAACAATAATTCCCCTGCATTTTCATCTCTTCCCGCTTCCTTTAAAAAAGAAGAAGCCCAGTTCAGGGCTTCGTACACAAATTTCATCTTTATTTTAATCTTCCGCAGCTTCAAGGCGGCTTGATTGATCTTCAACGATCAGTGCTTCTACAACTTCATCAAGCTTACCTTCTAAGATTTGATCAAGCTTTTGAATCGTTAAACCGATTCGGTGGTCTGTTACACGGTTTTGCGGGAAGTTATAAGTTCGAATACGCTCTGAACGGTCACCAGTACCAACCGCAAGCTTACGGTTTTGATCGTACTCAGCTTGTGCTTCTTGCTGGAATTTATCATAAACACGAGCACGAAGGACCTTCATCGCTTTTTCTTTGTTTTTGATTTGTGATTTTTCATCCTGACACGATACAACAGTATTAGTTGGTAAGTGTGTTAAACGAACAGCTGACATTGTTGTATTAACACTTTGTCCTCCTGGACCACTTGATGCAAACGTATCAACACGAATATCTTTTTCATGGATTTCTACTTCCACTTCTTCAGCCTCTGGTAAAACAGCAACTGTTGCAGTTGACGTATGGATACGTCCGCCTGATTCTGTTTCAGGAACACGTTGTACACGGTGGGCACCGTTTTCAAATTTTAATTTTGAATAAGCACCTTTACCGTTAATCATAAAGATAATTTCTTTATAACCACCAGTACCTGTTGCGTTCGCTTCCATTACTTCTGTTTTCCAGCCTTGCATTTCAGCAAAGCGGCTGTACATACGGTATAAATCAGACGCAAACAATGCAGCCTCATCTCCACCTGCTGCTCCACGGATCTCCATAATAACGTTTTTATCATCATTAGGATCTTTCGGAACAAGTAAAAGCTTAAGACGAGCTGTTAATTCTTCTTCACGTTCTTCTAACTCGGAAAGCTCTTCCTTCGCCATTTCACGCATCTCTGCATCAAGCTTCTCTTCAAGCATTGATTTTGTATCAGAAATTTGCTCACGGACTTCTTTGTATTCGCGGTAAGCTTCCACAGTTTCTTGTAGATCTGATTGTTCTTTTGAATATTCACGTAGCTTTTTTGAATCGTTGATAATATCTGGATCCATTAAAAGCTGATTTAACTTTTCGTAACGGTCTTCTACCGATTGTAAACGATCTAACACACATGTTCACCTCAATTTTCATGCATAACATTATAATTATAGTATAGGTCACAATAAGCGTCAAAAGCAAATTGACTAAATATAGTTCATTATAATATGATTTGTGAAAAACTGTGCTTTTATTACATATTTAGGGAGAGAAGTTAAAATATGAAAATCAAAAAAATCCATCATGTTGCGATTATTTGTTCTGATTATGAAAAGTCAAAAAAGTTTTATACAGAGGTACTAGGGTTTCCTGTTTTATCTGAAGTTTATCGTGAAGAACGGAAGTCGTATAAATTAGATTTGATTGTGCATGACACCTATCAAATTGAGCTATTTTCCTTCCCAGATCCCCCTAGCAGGCCAAATCAGCCTGAAGCCGCAGGATTACGACACCTCGCTTTTGAAGTGGACAATATTGATGAAGCTGTGGATGAGCTCGTAGGAAAAGATGTAGAAGTCGAAGAAATTCGAATCGATCCATTCACCGGTAAGAAGTTTACGTTTTTTAAAGATCCGGATGGATTGCCGTTGGAGTTGTATGAGGGGTGATGTGGGGACAGGTTCCTTGTCCCACATCACCCCTCATACAATATAAAAAAGGAGTGCAAAGTAGGCACTCCTTTTCCTTTTCTATTCTTTGTCGCCAGGATCTATAAGCGGGTCAAGGAACCTGTCCCTCCGTCCCTTCTTTGTCGAAGGATCCTGTACGCGGGACCTGTCCCTTTGTCACCAAACGAGCCGCTGTCTCTGACTGTGCGGTTTCGTGGGTGCTCGGCAAGGATAGAGTTTCTCATTTCCTGAGCGACAGGGTGGTTTGATGTGAAGAATTGAGTTTTGTCGTGGTAGAGTTCTACGAGTTCTCCTTTTTCTAGCAAGCCAATTTTATCGCTAATCTCATATGCAGCTTTTATGTCGTGTGTAATAAAGAGGTAAGATAAGCCAAAGTCTTTTTTTAATTCTTTTAGTAATTCTAAAACAAGTGTTTGATTTACCATATCAAGGCTGCTTACAGATTCGTCTAATACGATCAGCCTAGGTTTTAGGGAGATGGCTCTTGCAATGTTGATTCTTTGCAATTGGCCACCGCTAAATTGGTTCGGGTGTTTTTTCAGGTCACTTTCGCTTAGACCTACTCTTTCTAGCAACTCAATAATCATTCGCTTTTGTTCATTCACCGTTAGCTTTTCATAGTTTTCTAAAGGCTCGGCAATAATGCGTTCTGCCGTCAGTCGAGGATTAACGGAAGAGTAGGAATCCTGGAATACTACTTGAAGATCACGGCGAATTTTATGAAGAGTACGCTTATCAACGTTATAAAGATCATGGCCTTGAAAAAGAATTTCACCTTTTTGTGGTTGTTCTAATCCAAGTATCACTTTACCTAAAGTACTTTTACCAGCCCCGCTTGAACCAAGCATTCCTAAACAGGTTCCTTCTTCAATAGAAAAGGAAATATCGGAAAGAATCTTTTTCGAACGGTCTTTCCACTTAAAAAAGGATTGAGATCCGTAGCTATGAGTTACGTTATTTACTTGTAATAAACTCATTTTTCTCCCCCTCAATCTCAAATGACAGTTTCCTTTACATGTAGTAGTGGTCGTGCATGCAATAGTTTCTTTGTATATTCATGCTGCGGCTCATCAAATAGCTGAAACACATCTGCTTTTTCAACGATTTTACCATTTTGCATGACCGCTACGTCATCTGCCATTTCTGAGATAACCCCCAGATCATGGGAAATCAAAAGAATAGCCGAGCCATATTTAGAGCGAATCGCATCTAAATGATGTAATACTGTTTTTTGATTTTTCACATCAAGTGCAGTAGTTGGTTCATCGGCAATAATAACAGCTGGATGGGTACAAGCTGCAATGGCAATCATCACACGCTGAAGCATACCTCCGCTTAATTGAAAAGGATAGGATTTTAGCAGTTTTGCAGGGTCAGGTAGATTCACAGAGTTCATTGCTTCGATCGCAAGCTCTATTGCTTGTTTTTTATGACAATTTGTATGAGAGCGAATCGTTTCAACAAATTGATGGCCAATTGTAAAAACAGGTGTAAAAGCATTCATTGGGTTTTGCATAATAAACGCGATATCCTTACCACGTATCTTACGCATGTCTTTATCACTCAAACCATTTAATTCACGACCTTGTAATGTGATACTTCCTTCGATTGTTGACGTTTTTTTGTTAAGAAGTTGAAGGATGGACATACTTGTAACGGTTTTACCGCATCCACTTTCTCCAACAAGACCAAGAACACTTCCACGCTTTAATTCAAAATTAAGATCTTGAACTAGAGAAACCTCACTATTTTTCGTTTTTACCTTTACATGTAAATCTTTGACCTGTAGCACATTTGACTGTTCTGTTTCCAACCTTCTCATCCTTTGTTAAAATCTACGTTTTACACCGTAACGCTCTGACAATGCTTCGCCTAATAAATTGAATGTAATGATGACTACCATAATGAACAAGCCCGGATAGAGCATTAATTCAGGATTCGTTCGTATGTACGACTTTCCTTCATGAATCATTGCACCCCACTCTGGTGTAGGAGCCTGAACGCCCAATCCGAGAAACGACATGGCCGATATATCCATTATCGCCCAGCCCATTTCTAATGTTCCCATCACAACAAGCGGTGGAAGGACGTTTGGAACAATATGATTTTTAATAATTTTCCATTGAGAAGATCCACTCACCTTTGCAGCAGCAATAAAGTTCTGCTCCTTTAAGCTTAGGACCATCCCCCGGAACATCCGTGCATAATAAACCCATTGCACAAGCATAATGGCGATAATGACTTGTGTTAGCCCAGGTCCAAAAATACCTACAAGGCCAAGAACAAGGATCAAGTTTGGAAAAGCCATCACTCCATCACAAAACCTCATTAAAACGTGATCAATCCAGCCGCCTTTATATCCTGAAAAGGTCCCGACGATCAAACCAATTAGAATAGATGAGATAAAAATTAAAATGGCAAATCCTAGTGATATACGGGCACCATATAATATTCTTGATAAATTACATCTTCCTAGCTGATCCGTCCCTAAAGGATATTCCCATGATGGAGGCTGTAATTTATTCACTATGTTAACTGCGATTGGATCATTAGGTGCAATCCAAGGAGCAAATATAGCAATGAAGAAAAGAATACCTAAAATAATCGAGCAGATCGGAATTATTTTTTGACTGATGAAAATTTGGCGTATTCTTCTTATCATTGCTTGTAGCCTACTTTCCTGGAAATGCGCGGATCTATCACCATTTGAATCACATCTACTAGTAAATTACTAATAATAAACAAACTTGCTCCAATTAACACATAGCACTGAATCACGGGTATATCACGGTTAAAAATCGCTTCAATAAAATAACGACCAAAGCCTGGCCAAGAAAAAACAGCTTCAACAATAATCGTACCTGTTAGAAGTTTTCCAAGATTCATTCCTAACCCGGTAATCATTGGCGAAATCGCAATTCTCAACACGTGCTTCGCCATGATTGTTTTTTCATTAATTCCCCTCGTTCTCGCGTAGAGCACATAAGGTTCATCCAAATTTTCAAGCACACTGGCACGTAACAATCTTGTATAAATGGCGATTAGCGGAAGAGCCAGAGTTACTGAAGGAAGAACAAGATGCAGCCATGTTCCGGTTCCTTCAACCGGAAAGAGATCGAGCTTTACAGAAAAGAAAAAAATAAAGAGATATCCAAGCCAAAAAGAGGGGATCGATGCCCCTATAAAAGAAAGAAATCTACTAAAATGATCTATCATACTATTTTTCTTTATTCCAGCAAGAAATCCAAGAGGAACACTAACGATTATGGCTATAAAAATACTTCCCAGTGCTAACTGAATAGTAGCCGGAATTCGAGTAATAACCTCATCCCAAACAGGCTTATTCGAAACATAAGATATGCCAAAATCAAGTTGGCATATCTTCATAATAGAATTTACATATTGTATGAAAAATGGCTGATCTAAGCCAAACTCTTGTCTTTTTTGTTCCAAGAGTTCATCTGTTGGTTGAATATGGGCGGCAGTTAAGTAGGCTTCAGCCGGATCTACCGGTGAAAGATGAATCATTCCAGTTGTAACAAGTGCTGCCAAAAGAAAAACCGGAATAATCGAAAACATTCGTTTTAAAATAAAAGTGCCCATAATAACCTCCTGGTACTACAACTTCCTACTTCATGCTAATGTTCGTAAATGGATGCTCATCACGATTAGCAGGGAAAGTAAAGTTCGTTACATCCTTTTGATAAATTGCTGTTTTCTTAATATAAGAAATAGGAATAATCGCTCCCTGATCTTGTATCGACGTTAAGATTGATGTATATAGTTGCTGACGTTGTGCCTCATCAGTTGTCTTAGGAACCTCTGCAATTTGTTTCAAAATTTCAGCTTTGTTTGGATAAGCTGATATTGCCTCATTAAATCCAAACCCTTCTGATGCAACGATGTTTAAGAACGTATGTGGATCATAAGGAGCTCCGTAGTTACTAAAGAAATTAATTTCAAAATTATTATCCTTAAAACGTTGAACCTGCTCAGTTAATTCAACTCCGACAATGTTTAATTTCACACCAATTGCTGCCCATTCTGATTGAAGAACTTCAGCCATTGTTTTTTGAATGAGTTCTGCTGAATCATACATTAGCTCAATTTCAAGGGGTTGTCCATCTTTTTCACGAACCGTTTCTCCTTCAGAAAGCGTCCAGCCCGCTTCGTCTAATAACGATCCTGCTTTTTCTACATCATAATCAATAACAATTGCACCATTGTCTTTCGTATAAGGTAAGTTTGTTGGCAGGATATAGTCTGCTTTTTCTTCATATCCTGACGTAACGCCCTCAACTAAAGCTTCCTTATTAAAAGCGTAGTGTAAAGCTTGACGTACCTTTTCATCAGAAAGCTGTTCTTTTTTCGAATTTATTACAAGCTGTCTTGTTGCAACTGGCTCAGAAATACTAGATTCATAGTTTTCTGTTGATTCTAACTGTTTGAAGGCATCTAAGCTAATTGTCCCTTCTCCATACAGAAGATCGATTTCACCTTTTTCAAACGCAAGCACTCTTGTTTCGGCATCAGGAATAATTTTCACTGTGATTTTTTCTTCTTTTGGAAGCTCGCCCCAGTACTCTTCATTACGCTTGAAAACTGCATATTCATCTACTTTATACTCTTCTAGCACCCACGGACCTGTTCCAACTGGTTCTACTACACCTTTTGATGTATCACCATCCTCAGGAAACCCCGCTTCACCTAAGAATCGAACTGGTCGAACAACGGCTAATTCCTGAATGGTTGGATAATAAGCTTCTGTTAAAGTTAGCTTGAATGTACTTTCATCAACAACTTCAGTTGAAGCAATTTTTGATAGAAACCCTAACCAGCTATGCATATCTAAATGATTTAAAATGGTATCAAAATTCTTTTTCACAACTTCGGCATTAAAGCTCGTTCCATCAGAAAACTTTACACCTTCTCGAAGATGAAACGTATATTCCTTACCATCCTCAGAAATATCCCAAGACTCTGCAAGATGCGGTTTTAGCTCTCCACCTTCTTGATAGCTAACTAATGGTTCATATACCATTGATTGCGCAAATAATTGTGAAGGATTATACACATGCGGATTCATTTCACCTATATCTCTAGGCCAAGCAAACGTCAGCATATTTTCTTCGCCTTTTTCCTCTGAGCCTGCTACTTCTTCACTGCTATTAGCACACCCTAGCAAAACTGAAGATAAAATAAAAATAAAAACTGATAATAATAACCCTCTACGATGATGTAACTTCTTATCCAAAATTCTTTCCTCCCAAACGCAATTGATAATTGTTTTCAATTGTATGAGAAGTAAGGGGAACTGTCAATAGAATTGTGGGAATTTTCTGGGTTGTGGTGCCTGTCACTTCCCGAGTTTTGTCGAACTGTTTGGTTTGGGTGCCTGTCACTTCCCGAAATTTGTCGAACCCTTCACAATATGTAAAACATCCACTTTCTTTGCCGAATTGGTTCTTGTTTTGTCTAATGTGAAGGGAACTTTCTTTTTAGGTCGAAATTCTACTCTAGTAAGTTCCTTAACAATTTCTGTTCTTAGGATTGGCGCAACGAGGAGTTTTGGACTTGTACTTATATCAGTATCAGGGGAGGAGAAAAGATGAGTACAGCTGCTGTTGCAAAGTCACTTGGGGTTTCGAGAAGAACGTTAATGAGATGGGTAGATCAGTTAGATTTGGAGCTAGAGAAAAACGAGCTGGGACACTATCAATTTTCAGATGCAGATATAGAGAGATTAAAACAACTGCAAAACAATCCGACAGTCACCCCAACACCTGCTAATGAGCAAACACGAAAGGGGACTATTACTCAAATGGTATCATTAGATGAAAGCAAAGTAGATTCCTTAACACAAAGGATCGAAGAAGTAGAACGAAAAGTTCAAAGCAAGGCTGATGGAGTCGTATCCTACCAACTTCTTCAACATCGAAGAGAGATGGAAGAATTACAAAGCACAATTAAAAAGCTAGAGCTTCGAATTGAAGAGCTTGAGCAAGAAAAACTTTCGAAAAAACAAGAATTTGGTAAAGATCCTTCTCTTGTTTTTGATCAAACAAAAGCACCAGCGAAGCCATCGCGCAGAAAAGGGTTAATTAGTTCTATTTTAGGTTTTTAAGGGGCGAAATGCCCCCTCTTATTTCTTTTCTACATTTACATCTATTCGATATCTTGGTAAAGCCGTAATCATGTTTTTATGAATTTCCTTCGTTTTCTCCTTCATTTCTTTTTTTGAAAGATCCTCAGTTGTATATACCGTCACATTTATATGGTTTGCATTCATGTTGACTCTTCCTAATGATAAGGTATCGTCATTCATAATTGCCTCTTCTAATTTACTTTGGTCATCCCCTTTGTCGGGTCTTGTTTCTGTTAGATCAATGAAATTTGGGTTTTGGTTTGGAACAAACTGCTCATCGTCGAGCTCTTGGTTATCATATGTGCCATGACCATCCCTCATCAATCTTAACCCGTTTACGTCTTCTTGTTGGGGCTCATAGCGTTCTCCTGCTTGAAACTGGCAGCCTGCCATACAAAAGCAGAGGATAGATAAGATAAGTACCTTTTTCATTTTTTGCACCTCCTAGTTTGTAGGATGCCCGATGATTTTCTTTTCATGAGGGGAAATGAGGACGTATGGGGGTGGATGAAGACCATTTTCCTTCATTCAAGACGCTATGTTGGTCTTCATCTCTCTTATGAAGACCATCTCCCTTCTTTCGAAACGCTGTAATGGTCTTCATCTCTACTATGAAGACCATTTCCCTTCTTTCAAGCCGCTATGTTGGTCTTCATCTCTCTTATGAAGACCATCTCCTTTCTTTCGTAACGCTATAATGGTCTTCATCACCCCTATGAAGACCATCTCCCTTCTTTTGAAACGCTATAACGGTCTTCATCACCCCTATGAAGACCATCTCCCTTCTTTTGAAACGCTATAACGGTCTTCATCACCCCTATGAAGACCA
>NZ_JBLUOI010000017.1:74088-74221 GCF_048059995.1 Metabacillus sp. YM-086
ATCTCCCTTCATTCGAACCGCCATAATAGTCTTCATCATATAAATGCTAATTTAAAAATGAACAAAGATGATTACATAAGAATGTACAGTTTTGTGATGTACATGCATACTTAGTTTGAGGTGGAGAGAATGC
>NZ_JBLUOI010000018.1:0-48418 GCF_048059995.1 Metabacillus sp. YM-086
AAGTTACATTTAATTCTTCCAGCCGTTTTGAAATTTTTGCCTCTAAAGAAGAAATATTATTCAAGTAATTTAATCCACAATACTCATAAACTAATTGAGCTAATTGCTTTAGCGCAAAATTTTCCATAGTGAGTATCTCCCTTTTCCTAATCTATTGATGCATAAATAGTATGAAGGGTCAGACACTTTTAAACAGTGTAATAGAATATATTCAACTGTAAGATCTGACCCTTATTTTACTATTAGTTTACTGACTGAAGTGTACGTTGCATGTCCTTGTTCGTATCCTTAATGGTTGATGATAGTCTTGTTACTCCATCAATATCTTTCGCACTTTGCTTAAACATAGCACTAGTTTCATTCATTACTTTTTCTAGCTCAATAATTTCATTTAATTGTAGCTTTGTTGCTTCAGTTATTTCTTCAGATTGATCTTTAACAGCCTGAATAAGCTTTACAACATCATCACTTTCTGTAGTCAATCCTTTTGTTTCTGTCGTAACAATTGTCATTTGATCCGCGATATTGGCAATACTCTTTGTAATGTCTTTGATCAGTGCCGTTTGCTCTGATGTTGATTGGGTCACAAGTTCTGCTTGATTTGTGACATCACTTGTAATCGAAACAATTGATCTAGTTTGTTTTGTTTGCTCTTCAATTGCTGAAGTAATTTGGAGCATTTGCTCTTTTGCAGATCGGATATCATTTGTAATTTCTTCAGCTCCACCTGCTTGTTCAATCGTAGCATTTGTGACCATTTCTGCTTGATTTGCCATAGATTGAGCAGATTGCACTACGCTTTCCGCTTGTTTTGCTTGTTCAACCGTTGCAACTGTTACTTGTCTTACTTGTTCACGGGCTTCTACAACACCTGTGATAATTTCTTCTACTCCTGTTACTTGTTCTTTTACTGATTCTGTTACTTGATTTGCTTGGTTCGTAATGGATTCAACTGCATTTACAACATCTTGTGCTTTTTTTGCTTGCTCATCAGTCGCTAACGTGATTTGTCTCACCTGTTCACGTGCATTCGTTACACCTTTAATGATCTCTGTTACACCAGCTTTTTGCTCAATCATTGCTGTCGTAACCTGGTCAGCTTGATTTGTAACATTTGCCATTGCTTTTACCATCTCTTCAGATTGCTTTGTTTGTTCAACTGTAGCTGTAGTAATCTGCTTCACTTGCTCACGAGCATTGAGCACACTTTTAATAATATCTTCTACTCCAGCAGCTTGTTCTTTCATTGATTCTGTTACTTGTTTTGTTTGCTCAACCATACTACTAACTTCATTAATAATCATTTGAGATTGTTTTGCTTGTTCCTCTGTTGCTACTGTAATCTGCCTTACTTGCTCTCTTGAATTACGAACACCCTCGATTATTTCATCCACAGCAATAGCTTGCTCATTCGTTGCATTTGTCACAAGCTCAGCCTGCTTTGTAACATTCGCAACCGATTCTACAATGCTTTGAGACTGCTGTGCTTGCTCTTCCGTTGCTGTTGTGATTTGCTTTACTTGCTCACGTGCGTTAACAACACTGTTAATAATTTCAGTTACTCCTGCTGCTTGTTCTTTTATTGCTTGAGTAACTTGTTCAACTTGATTTGTCATACTTTCTATTGAGCCAACAATATGTTGAGATTGCTTCGCTTGTTCTAATGTTGCATCTGTAATTTGTCTTACTTGGTTTCTTGCATTCAGAACACCTTTAATAATTTCTTCCACTCCAGCTGTTTGTTCAACCGTTGCTTTTGTTACTAAATCTGCTTGTGTTGTTACATTTTCAACAGATTTTACGATATCCTGTGCTTGTACAGCTTGCTGAGTAGTTGCAGTGGTAATTTGAGAAATTTCTGTAGTAATATTTTCAACACCATCTACAATTCGAATAATGGCATCACTAGCACTGTCTGATAGCTTATAGCCCTGTTCAACTTTTTCTTCACCAATTTCAATTGCCTTTATCGCATCAGACGTTTCACCTTGAATACCTTTAATTAACGTAGCAATCTCCTTTGTCGCGGATGCCGTTCTTTCTGCTAGCTTACGAACTTCATCTGCTACAACACTAAACCCTTTTCCATGCTCACCAGCTCTAGCTGCTTCAATCGCAGCATTTAACGCAAGTAGATTTGTTTGCTCTGCAATATCATCAATCACTTCAATAATGCTACCAATTTCATCTGAGCTTTTTCCTAAACTTTGCATAACCGTAGAAGCTTGCTTAACAACTATTCCAATTTCTTTCATCCCATCGACTGATTGTAAAACGGCATCACGACCATTTTGTGCTTCATGTGCTACGTTTGCTGTTAGTGAATTAACATTTTCAGCATTTGCTGCCACTTGTTCAATAGAGGCAGCCATTTCTTGAATGGACTGATTTGTTTCTTTTGCCGAACTTGTTAAGCTTTCTGCATTTACGGAAACGCCTTTTATTGATTTACCCATTTGCTCAATAGAGGCAGATACTTGCTCAACAGAGCTTGCTGTACTTTGTGCATTTCCTGCTACCTGTTGTATTGACGCTGCAAGCTCTTGGATAGAAGCTGCTGACTCCTCAGCTGATTTATTCAAGCTTTCTGCATTCACTGAAACACCTTGTACTTGACTACCCATTTCTTCAATAGCTGCAGATACTTCCTCAACAGCCATTGCTGTACTTCTTGAATTACCAGCCACTTGTTCGATCGACGCGGCCATCTCCTGAATTGCATCATTTGTTTCTTTTGCTGAATTTGTTAAGCTAACTGCATTTGTTGCCACACCTTTAACCGAATCACCGATTTGCTCAATTGAAACAGAAACTTGCTCAACAGAACTTGCTGCGCTTTGTGAATTCCCTGAAACTTGTTGAACAGATGCAGCCATTTCTTGAATAGAAGCACTAGTAGAATCAACTGAAACTGCTAAAACTTCAGCATTTTGAGTAACTCCTTTAATTTGACTACCCATTTCCTCGATTGCAGCTGACACTTCTTCCACTGATGCAGAAGTACTTTCTGCATTTTTTGACATCTGCAGAGTGGATGCAGCCATTTCCTGGATTCCATCATTTGTTTGTTTAGCTGAGTCTGTTAAACTAACAGCATTATTCGCCACTTGCTCAATTGAAACAGCCATCTCTTCTATTGCTGCGGATACTTCTTCAACAGAATTTGATGTACTGCGTGTATTCCCAGCAACTTGTTGAATAGATGCAGCTAGTTCTTGAATTGCTGCAGTCGTATCTGTAGCAGACAATGTTAAGCTTTCTGCGTTTGCTTCAACACCTTTAATTGATTTCCCCATTTGCTCGATTGAAACGGAAATTTGTTCTACAGAAGCTGCTGTTTTCTCAGAATTCCCCGATACTTGCTGAATAGATGCTGCTAATTCTTGAATAGCCTCACTCGTGCTTTTTGCAGAATCAGTTAGACTTTCAGCATTTGTTGCAACTCCTACTATCGATTTGCTCATTTGTTCCATCGATGCTGAAACATTTTCAATAGATTTTGATGTTTCAACTGAATTTCCTGATACTTGTTCAACTGATGCAGCAATTTCCTGGATAGAGTGTGATGCATCTTTTGCAGATCCTGTTAGTATATTTGCATTTTGTGCAACTGCGGTAATTTGGCTAGCCATTTCTTCCATTGCAGCAGTAATTTCATTTAGTGATTTTGAGCTGCTTGTTACATTGTGATCCAAACCTTTGATTGAATGAAGAATACCTTCTAATGAAGAAAAAGATTTTGCAGTAGACTTTCTTAGGTTTTCTGCATTTGAAACAACACCATTTATTGATCTAGAAATCGTCGACATCATGTTCCCTGTTTGATTTAAAGATGCTGCCTGTTGATCGTTTCCGGTTGAAATTTGTGTCATAACATTATTTAATTGATTAATATCTTGCTCTAAATTTGACGATACTCTCGTTAGTTGCTCCATAGGTACTTTTGTTTTTTTAAAGAAACTCATAGCCAAAGGCCTCCTAGTCGTTTAATAGATTCTTACTTTTTGTCATTTATGGTTGTGATACTAGCTCTGCAGGAAGATCTTGTAGATTAATTGATTGTAAGATCTCATTAAATTCAAGAATTATAACAACTCTATCTTCTAGCTTGCTTATTCCTTTAATGAGATTTGAATGATTATATTGACTACCTGACGGTGGTTGTTCAATAAGACTATTTGTTGTTTTTAACACTTGTGTTACTTCATCTACAAGGAAACCAACATCATGCTGGTTATTTTCAACAACGATGATTCTTGATTTCTTTGTTTGTGACTGTTCTTGCAAATTAAACTTTCTCCTTAAGTCAATAACAGGGAGCATTTTTCCTCTTAAATTAATGATTCCTAATAGATCCTTAGGTGCATTGACGACTTTTGTCATAGCAGGAACGGAGACAATATCTTTAGCACGTTGGATGTCAATTCCATATTCCTCTGTATCTAGCTTAAAGGTGACAAATTGACGTTCGTCTTCTAGTTCTTTTCGTTTATTATCTGTAGCTGTTTCAGTATCTTGTGTACCTTGTTCACGTACGACTGAGGAAACGTCTAAAATGAGTGCAACACTTCCATCACCCATGATCGTTGCACCAGCTATATATGGTGGTGAACCAATATAAGGGCCAAGTGATTTAATGACAATTTCTTGATTACCAATTGTTTTATCAGCTATAATGCCAATTCGTTTGTCTGCAATTCCTACAACAATGACAAATTCACGTTTTTTCTCTTCCACCGCCTCTTCAGATGGATCCAACCCTAGTTTTTCCTTCATTCTCACAAGTGGCAGGACTCTTCCTCTCACAAGGCCAACTTCTTTTTCTTTAATTGTTTGAATATCTTCTTTATTTAATCGAATAATTTCAAGAACATTTACCAGTGGAATCGCAAATGTTTTTTGTCCAAACTTGACTAATAAGGAACTAATAATAGCCAATGTAAGTGGCAACTTAATTGTAAAAGTGGTCCCAACTCCAATTGTTGAATCAATATCGATTAAGCCATTTAGCTTTTCAATATGTGCACGAACGATATCCATCCCAACACCACGACCAGATATGTCTGTGATTTTCTCAGCTGTTGAAATACCTGATTTAAAGATGAGGAACATTGCCTCTTTATCATCTAATTTAGCTGCCTCTTCTTCAGAAATTGTTCCCTTATTAATGGCTGTTTGTTTGATCTTATCTGGGTCAATTCCTTTTCCATCATCACGTATTGAAATAACAATATGATTTTCTTCATGTGCGGCACGAAGTTCAATTTTACCTTTTCTTGATTTGCCTAAGCGTTCACGTTCATCAGCTGGTTCAATTCCATGGTCAATTGAATTCCGAAGCAAATGAATGATTGGGTCGCTAATTTCTTCTATCAAAGTTCGATCAAGCTCTGTTTCTTTTCCAGTCATAACAAAGTCAATTTCTTTATTTGCTTTTTGTGTTGTGTCCCTCACCATACGGGGGAACCGATTGAAAAGTTGTTCAATTGGTAGCATTCTTGTTTTCATCATGCCTTCTTGAAGTTCAGTGATCACACGACTTAAATGATTTGTTACCTCGTCGAGTGTTTCCATATCATCTTCTTGACGCGTATCACGGTCTGCCAATCGACCACGAACATCAACTAATCTTGTTTGGTCAATCACTAATTCGCCTACTAAATTCATTAAGTGTTCAAGCTTATCCACATCTACTCGAACGGTAGGATTAATTTTTGCCTTTTGGTTTCCTACAGGCTTTTCTTCCAGCACTTGTTCTAATTGTGTTTTTTGAATCGGAACAGCCAGCTCTTTTTGATGTAAATTCATATTTTCTTCTGTTATTTGATTGATGTTCACATGCTTGATATCAGATATTTGGTTAATCATTTCAAGAATTTCTTGTTTTGTTTGCATGGTGAGAAGAATAAAAATCATTTCACCTTCAAAGCCTTCAGACTTCTCCATCTCATCAATAGAAGGAAAAGCAGCAACAATCTCCCCTGCTTCTTTTAAATTATTATGAATTAAAAGTGCTCTTACATTTTTCATCAATGCTTCATTTGAGAGCTTAATTGAGACCTCCAATGCATTATGACCAAAGGCTAGGCCACTAATCACTACATTTTTGGTGTAATCATCTAACTCGGTTATGATTTGATCTTTTGAAGGTTTCGCATTTTGGATTTCTTCATCGTTCATTTCTTGTGGATGAAATTCATTCAACTTATCAACATAAGGTTGAATGTTAATTTCATCAAGATTTCCATTTAAAATGCCATCTTTTAAAACTTTGATAAAATCGATGCTTTCAAAAATCACATTAACTAGTTTAGGTGTAACAGCTAGCTTTTGGTTTCGAACCTGATCAAAAACATTTTCTAGATAATGAGTAAATTCTTTCATTTGCTCAAAGCCCATTGATGCCGATGACCCCTTAAGTGTATGAGCGGCTCGAAATATATTCTGAATCGTTTCAATTTTTTCAGGGTGCTGTTCTAGCACTAATATCTCTGAATCTAGTATTTGTAATTGTTCATCCACCTCATCAAGGAATACTCCCAGATAGGCAGATAAGTCAAAATCAGCCATATTGACCTCCTTATAACGTTCTATGAGTGCTCATATAGAACTTTCTCTAAATGAAGAATCCCAATAACTTGCTCATTAAGCTTTGCAAAGCCAGTAAAGATATCTTCATCTACTTTCAAACCAGGTGGGGGTTCTACGTTTTCCTCTTCAAATTTCGTCACCATTCTTACTTCATCGACCATTAATCCTATGTTTTCATTTTTGCCTTGAACAATAACAATCCGATTTTTTTTGTTTCTTTCTGAAATTGGTAATTCAAAACGCTTATGAATACTAACAACCGGAATAATGCTTCCGCGTAAGTTAATAACTCCTTCAATCATTTCATTAATTCCAGGAATGCTTGTAATGGCTGGAACTCGTAGAATTTCAACCACTTCTTCTATGGATAATGAATAAAGTTGTTGATTTACGGAAAATACGACAAATTGAACCTTGCCTATGTCAGAAGCAACCGCCAAATTGATCGCCTCCTTGTATTTATTTGATAGCCTTATTGTGAGGGATGTATTAGATTATGAGTATTGGAGTGGATTCCTATTTTTCTACAAAAGTCGACATGCTTATATAGGATTTGAGACCTATTAAAGGGTCAAGAATATAGTTTCAAAGTTTCACTCTTTCATTTTATAGGAATTGTTTCCTGTATTTTTATAGGATTATCTATCTAAAACTTATTTTTACGCCAAATGTGATTGAGGATTATACGTTGGAGACTAAAACTCAAATTTAGGGAGGTTATGAAAAACACCAACATCATATAATTCTTTTCTAACAGAAAAAAGCCAGACCCAAAGGGTATGGCTTTTTCTACGTCCGTATATTAGGAACAAAATTTCTGAAGTGCTTCTGTAATTCGATCTGGAGAAAATGGTTTCACTAAGAAATCTTTTGCTCCTGCTTGAATTGCCTCAACAACCATTTGCTGCTGTCCCATTGCCGAGCACATGATTACTGTTGCATTTGGGTCAAAAGCTTTAATTTCGCGAACAGCTTGGACTCCATCCATAACAGGCATTGTGATATCCATAGTCACTAAGTCCGGCTTAAGATCTTTATATTTTTGTACAGCTACTTCACCGTTTTCAGCTTCACCAACTACTTCATGTCCTGCTTTTGTGATCATATCTTTTAGCTGCATTCTCATGAATGCTGCATCATCTGTTACTAGTATTCTTGCCATTTGTCTTGCCCCTTCCTTTAAAGCAGCCTTAGTCTAACATTAAGCCAACTGCTAATTTGTTACCATTTTGAAATGTTACCTCTACTTCTATTGCTTCTCTAAATCCAGAAAGTGTTGAATTTCCTTCCATAATGGTTGGAGCTGTAATGTCGATGGTCACACCTTTTGAAAAAATATGCGTACAGAGCCCGCCAGATAGCATATTCCCTAGTTCACCTGAAAAAGATTTTAACATTTCACCCTCTAGTGCCATTCCAAACATTAATTCTCCAATTGAGCCAAAAACATCAGGATCTGCTTTATACAGGATTTTCCCCTTCACAGACCCTGTTACCCCAACAAGAACTCCATATTGTAAGGATAATTCTTTTTGTACAATAGGTACTGAAACATCTTCATATGGAATAGGAACAATCTGTTTAATCGAGTCGAGTATTCCTTCCTGAAAATCTTCTAATGTTGTTGATACAGACGCACTCAATAAAAACACCTCCTGTTTATTGGTTGTTGGTCTCACTATTAATTTTTTATTCTATTAACTGGTATACTTAAATTATATCTAAGACTTTTTTCTTATTATATAGTACATCATTCCTAGGAATGGCTCAATAATAAGGTGGAGTTATTGTAGAAATTTGCGGATTTTCGTTAAAAAAATTGCGCCCGAAAATTTGGACGCAATTTTATATGATTACTTTAAGTTAAAAAGTGTATTAAGCTTTGTGATATGTAACAGTTTTTGAACTTTATCATTTGCATTTAATAGTTCCATTTTCTTTTTCTGTGCATTTGCCACTTCATAGACGGAAACAAAAATAGAAATACCAATACTGTCTACATAGTCGACATTTTTCAAATCAATTAGTAAACCTTGCTTACTCTTATTCAATGTATCGAGCAGAGCAGTTAATATCTTTTGATTATTCCTGAAATTCAATTCTGAATGTTCAATATAAAATGTGTCCATAACAACCTTCCTTATGATAATTTTACATAAATAAAGCAAACATCATCTTCATGTTCCGTTAACATTAGGCGTTTTTTTATTTTATCTAAATTCTTACGTTCAATAAACTCAGCGGAAAAACCGCTTCCATTTTCCGTTAGGATTTCATTCATTCCATCAGTATGCAAAAACAGTTCACTATTTGATTGATAATATATGGTGCTCATCCTAAAATCATAGTTCTTTAGAATGCCTACTGGAATAGAAGTAGAATCGAACGATTTCACAGTATGTTCATTTTTTAAATAAAAATCGGGATGACCTGCATTTATATAATCAATTCTTCTTTTTTTAGTATCTATCAAAAGGTAGATACATGTAAAGTAAAATTTTCCAAATTCTTCATTCTTTTCTAAAAACAAGCTAATTTGATGATGATTCAATTTCGCTAAGACCTCTTTAGGATCTATTATCTGCTGCTCAAGGAGAGAGTTTATTTCTGCGTTAATAGACATTGTAATAAGAGACGGCGCTATTCCATGTCCCATTACATCCATGATCATCACGACATATTGATCCTCATTTATCTGATGCCATTTGTAATAATCCCCTCCTAATTTATTAGAAGGACGATAAAAGCCCTCAATTTCAATTAGATTGTTCGTTAAAGGATGACTAAGGAGCATCTGCTGCAAATTTCTCGCTAAACTTAAATCAATAGAAATATCTAGCTCCATCATTTTTCTTTTTGTTATATCAACTTGTATACCAATAAAGTGAGTAAGCTCCCCATTTGGTGAAAAAACTGGACTAATCGTTAGTTCATTCCAAAAGGTTGAGCCATCTTTTCGGTAATTAAGAATTTCGCAGTGAATTTCCTTCTTCTTTTCAACCGCTTCTCTTAGACTAGATATTGTATGTTCACTAGTTTCCGGTCCTTGGAGAAATCGGCAGTTTTGACCGATTATTTCTTCACTTCTATAACCTGTTATCTCCTGAAAAGATTTGTTTGCAAAGATAATAGGATTATCATGCTGATTAGGGTCCGTTATAATGATTCCAACACCTGTTTGATGAACAGCCTCCGCTAATAAAAAGTTTTGTTCCCGCAATTGCTTTTTTTCATTCCTCAAGACCATTAGATTTCCAACATCTTTTAGGACAAACCATATGTATTCCTTTGAATCATGTATGATTGTATCAAACCAGAAGCTGTAATAATGCTTGTTTTGATTACTTGAGATGGCTGTGATGATCATATCCATATGAATATCACCAGCCTGCATCATTGGGTATTGTTCTTTTAACAATTGAAGGGATTTTTCCGTTAGAAAGTGAAACTCCGAGTAATGTTTACCTGTAAAATCATCTTGATGGTAGCCCAAAACATTTTGAGCTTTTTCATTAACGTAAACATATCTCCCCTTTTTATCCATGACAAAAACGATCTCAGGGTAATGTTTAAATAGTTTCTCGAAAATAGTTTGTTCCTTCATTTGTTAGCCCTTATCCAGGTGATAGGCTAAAAAAACTTTACGTCCGTTATCGGAATAGCTTATCATATCTGAACATTTTTTCATGATGGCTATTCCTCTGCCTCTAATACTTCTAATATTATTTTCAAAATACTGATCAGGATTACCAATATGTTCTAACTTTTCTTTATAATCAAATCCTTCTCCTTTATGATCACATTCAACAGAGAAACATTTTTCTTTCACTTCTAAATTTAAAGTTATTGGAATAGCTTGGTTTTCTTTCGTTCCATGCTCTAGCGCATTGTTAACTGCTTCCATAATTGAAAAAATAATCACTGTTTTTTTTGCCCTTGCACATTTTTCAATAAATGCCTCGATGTCAGGCAAGCTTTGCTGAAATTGGTCGTGATCAGTAAAAACAAATGATTTTTTCATAAAATAATCCCCTAGTATCGTTTATTTTCTCTGGTAAGATATGTTTATTTTTTAAAAACAGTTTTTCCTAATTTCTTGTAAGTATGCAGAAATAGCATTATGTAGGAAAGCACGATACTTAGTTTCAAGTATCGTGCTTCTTTTTTATAGTTTAAAGACTGTAAGCTCTTGTTTTAATTGTTCAGCCATCTTTGCTAGCTCTCTTGCGCTTTCTGACACTTCCTCTATCGTCGCGCTTTGCTCTTCAGTGGACGCTGCAGCTTCCTCAGATAAAGCTGCTGATGCTTCAATCACTTCTGTAACCTTTTCAATTGACTCAAGAACAGAGCTTGTATAATTTCTTAGTTCTGAAAAGATATTTTTCACCTGTGAAACTCCTTGCTCCGTTTCCTGTACATTGGATACTATTCTATGAAGAGATTCTCCACCTTTTTCAATTAATCCGACCTGTTCTTTTACGGAGACAAGATTTGTTTCCATTGTATTTACAGTCACTTTTGTTTCTGACTGAATATCTTCAATTAATGTTGTAATTTGGTTAGCTGCGTTATTCGATTGCTCTGCAAGCTTACGAACTTCATCTGCTACAACAGCAAATCCCTTCCCATTTTCACCGGCTCTTGCCGCTTCGATCGCAGCATTCAATGCTAGTAAGTTTGTTTGATTAGAAATGTCTGAAATCACTGTAATAATACTACCAATTTCCTCAGAACGTTTACCAAGCTTTTGGATGGATTCTGTAGCAAATTCAACAGTATTCGTTACTTTTCCAAGATGCTGTATCGCTTCATTGATTGCCATATTTCCTTGACCAGCTTCTGTTGTTGAACGCTTTGCCAATTCGAGAGTTCCATCAATAATTTGACCGCCCACTTCAACATGGCTTGCTGTTTCTTTCATTCTATCTAATATATTATTAGCTTCAGAGGATTGCTTCGAAACTCCTGCTGCAATTTCTGTTGTTGTACTAGCAATTTGAGAACTCATTTCCCCTGTTACGTCTGCACTTGCTGATAACTCCTCTGAAGTTGCTGCTGTTTGATCAGCTGTTTCAATCACCTTTGCGATAAGGTTCTTCAGGTTCGTTTTCATTAGATTGATTGATTGTGATAACTCACCAATTTCATCGTTCAGTTTTGTGTTAATTTCATTACCGGTTAAGTCACCATCAGCAATTTGCTTAGAAAGTACAGTCATTTTTTGTAATGGTTGAATTTGACGATGAATCACCCACCACATAATAAGAGCAATAACGATTAATGCAACGATCCCCTCAACCAATAGTTGAAATTGAAAGTTAGATGTCATTGTTTCGTAAGCTTCAGTTGAATGACCAACAAAAAACATTCCAATGATTTCGCCTGCAGAATTTTTAATAGGTTCATAAACAGTAACTAAATTTTTCCCAACTACATTAGCTTCTCCGATATATGTTTCACCTTTGGCTAATGTCACAGCAGCAACAGCATCTGAAACCTTTGTTCCAACTGCTCTCTCTCCAGCTTCATTTTTAACATTTGTGGTAACCCTTGTATCTCCTTGGAAGACCGTCACAGCATTACTAGTTAGTTCACCAATGGAATCTACAATCTCTTCGTTATCGTTTACCTTTGTATCGCCTTTATATAGCTCATCACCTTTTAATGTCCATTCACCAGGGTATTGTTGATCGATTAGTCCTTTTGCTACTTTCAAATCAGTATTTAAATTCTCTTCAGCAAGATCTAGCACTTCTTTTTTGACTGTATGAACAGATTGAAAGATTAAGATTGACGTGCCAATAAGGAAAAGAATTAGAAACCAAAGAGTTAACTTTCCTTTTACACCTAATTTCATAGCTCTCTTCCTTCCTTTACTTTTCTTTGCGCTTCTTCTAAACTCGAACAAATAATAAATAACTTATTTAGCTTAGCAATCGTAAATAACTCTCGAATAAAGCTGTTTTCAATAATTAAAAAGGTCGTTTTATCAGAATCAATGTAATTCAAAAAGGTAATAAATAACCCCATGCCGGTACTATCAACCATTTTTACAGCTGTAAGGTCAAATACATAGTTTGTGGCTTCTGGATTGATTTTTTCAAGGATAGCTTCCTTCGATTCTTGCGTATATCCATATGTTAGCTTTCCTGATAACCTGAAAAGCTGATATTCTTTTGTTTGTTCCATTTCTGTTATTTCATTTCTAGTTTCGTCCAATTCTAGGCGCCCCTTTCTTTCTTAACTAAAACCGTAAATAGACCATCTTCATCATTTTGATGAAAAGAGATACTGTCTACTAGCTCTCTTACCATAAGCAGTCCCCGTCCACGTTCCTGTAAAAGGATATCTTCAAGCTCATGAGTGAAGACTTCACCTTTCACACCACCACATTCATCAGTTATATGAATGATGTACTCTGAATGAGTCATTTCAACATGTGCATAAATAGAATAAAGTGATGACGGAGCAGAAAAGGTTTTCACCGTTGCTTCAAAAGAATTTATTAGTAGTTCATGAGCAATAAAGCAAATATGGTCTCTTACAGAACATTGATAAAGTGATAGTTGCTCCCTAATTTTTTGCTCTAGTTTCTCAATTTCATTTAAATCACATGGAATTTTAACATTTAACGTAAACATAAATACCCCCACATTATTTAACCGAAATTGATACCGCACAAATATCGTCGTTTAATGTTTTTAATCGACTTACTTGGTCCTTCATCAACGGAATGATGGATACTTGATTGCTAACATACTCTTTATATCGATCCATTAATGCTAAAATAAGTTGCTGCGAATCATTTTTTTCGATTAAATGATCAAGTACTCCATCCGAGTAAAGGAGAATTTCACATGGAGTTTGGTAGGTTACACTCGCTTCTACATAGGGTAACTCATCCAATATTCCTAATGGTACGCCACCTTCCTCCAACATTTCAGAAGTTCCGTTATGATTGACTAGCATTCCTGCGGGGTGTCCGGCATTATAATACTTAATCACATTGTTGTTCGTATCAATTACTAGATAAATACCTGTTATAAAGGTGGTAACCTTGGAATTATTCTGAAACCACTCTTTTATTAAACGATTTAACTCACACATTACTTCATAAGGAGAGTTCACATCATTTACTATGTTTTTTAAAATAGGTGTAATCGCCATTCCAATCATTGCAGATGAAACTCCATGTCCCATAACATCCAGGACAATCGCTGTGTACACGCCATCCTTTACTTTACACCATCGGCATAAATCCCCCGATAAATGGGAGGAAGGAGTGTAAAGGAAATCAATCTTTATCTGTTCATCATCTATTTTTTCACTTAAAAAAGAAGTTTGAATATTCTTCGCTAACTGCAGCTCTAGTGTTATTTGTTCTTCATATTGTTTTAGCTTTGAATATGCCTCTTCCAGGCTAATGGTATTGCTGATAAAGCTTGCATACATCTCCAAAACAGAAATGTCCTTTTCACTTAAACTATTAGGAAGGGGATCTAGAGCACATAATGTTCCAAATACGGATCCATCTTGCATGTAAATCGGCACTCCTGCATATGATCCAATTGAAAAGGCATCTGTTACAGCCATACTTTTAAACGGCTCTTTATTTTCTGCATCTTTTACTAATAAAGGTTTTTTATTGTTAGCCACAATATGGCAGTACGACATTTCGACTGGTTCGTCCACATTACGAGGAATTGGACATCCGCCTTCCAGATTGAATTTTTCTAGTATTTTAAATCGGTTATTTCTAGTAGATGCGACAAAAAATGAACGAGCCGTTATCGTTTTACTCATTAATTGCATGACGTTTAAAGCAGCTTGTTCAAACTTTTTTAATTTACTCATAGATCTCCCTTATTCCTGTGGATTTTACATGCTGTTTACTAAGATAACAATAAAGAGTCTTTCTTCTTATATCGACATAATTCTACATTTTTTTATATTTTTGTCAAAATAAAAAATGTTAGCTTGTTTTACAAACTAACATTTCATCTTCACTTTTTATTCAATTGCTTTTCCAGCCATTGTAAAAGATCTTTAAACACTTCATCACGATTTACTTCGTTTAACATTTCATGACGACCATCTTTATAGATTTTACAATCAATTTCAACTATTCCATGCTTTTTCATTTGTTTTATCAATCCTGATACTCCTTTTGAATAGTTTCCAACAGGATCCATATCTCCGCTGAAAAGATAAAATGGTATATTCTTTTGAACCTTTTTTACTTCTTTATCTTCTTGGATGAGTTTAAGTCCATCATATAGATCGTAATAAAAGCTTGTTGTTGCCGGTTTTCCACAATAAATATCATCCATGTAATTCTTTATTTGCTGTGGATCACGGGACAACCATTCAAACTCTGTTTCAGCATTTACAAACCTTTTATTATAACTGCCTGTTGTTAATCGATTTAACAATTGACTCTCAGCCTGGCTACCATACTTTTTTATTTGTGACTTTGCAATGAGTTTCGCAAGTGATAATGAAACGGGGGAATTTCCACCTGTACCTGACAAAATTACACCGTGAATATCCGTTTGAAAGCGTTGTAGAAAACGTCTAACTAAAAAAGATCCCATACTATGACCCATTAAAAATATAGGGACAGAGGGGTACTGCTCACGAACATGATCATAAACTTCCTTTAAATCATCTACCACTTTCTCAAACCCATTATCTTCTGCAAAGTAACCACTATTTCCACTTTTTTCTCCTGTTCGCCCATGTCCCCGATGATCATTTCCAACCAAATATATTCCATTAGAAACTAAGAATTGAGCAAATGTTTCATAACGTTTAATATGTTCAGCCATTCCATGTGACAACTGAATAAGTGCTCTTGGTTTCTTTGTTTCATCCGACCATTTCACAACAAAAACCTCATGTCCATCTTTCATTGGTAACCAATATTCTTTTTTCAACTCATCCACTCCTTAATAAGGGAGTTGGAGCACGCTCCTCCCCCCTTCACAGCCTACCTTTCATCAACCGGTGTAACCGCATCTTTTAATTCTTGATCTAATTGTACCTGATAATTCTTTATTTGATCTTCTGTCCAATTTAATTTTTTTGCCATGAACAGGATCACTTTTTCCTTCCAGGTAATCACCCAGTTACGATCAAAAAATAAAGCTCCTGTCCGGCGAATAAAGAAATCAACCGGCTTCACCACCATTTCATGCTCGATGGCGTACATAAGCTGAGCATATACACCCCTTGATAAACCCATTGCATCATGATTATGATAGCTATTGCTATACTCAAAAACTAAATCCACATTTGATCCGTATTGCTTTGCTAAAAAATGACCTTCTTCTTTAGTAAAACCGTATTTAACTGCCTCTACCTCTTTTTTCTTAATAAAAGCCATAAATCCCTTCGAACCGCCTACATTACCACCTGAGATTGGATATGTTTTCGTTTGAGAACGTTTGAAGGAAACGCCCTGTGAGGATTCACTGATTCTCATTGAAACGAGATCCACTACTGACTCAGCCATTTTTCGATAGCCTGTTAATTTTCCACCAGCAATTGTTATAAGCCCACTGTCAGCTTCCCAAATCTCATCCTTACGAGAAATTTCAGAAGGGTCTTTTCCTTTTTCGTAAATCAATGGACGCACTCCAGCCCAGCTTGATTCAACATCTTCCTTTGATAATTTCACATTCGGAAACATATACGTTATGCTGTTTAAAATATAATCTCGGTCTTCTGCAAGCATTTTTGGATTGGCTGTGTCTTCCTCGAAAAATGTATCTGTTGTTCCTACATACGTTTTCCCATCACGTGGAATAGCAAAAACCATTCGTCCGTCTGGTGTATCAAAATAAACAGCTTGCTGAAGAGGGAAAGCAGATTGGTCAAGTACTAAGTGAACTCCTTTTGTTAAACGAAGCTGTTTGTTATTTCTCGAATAATCCTTGTTCCGTACATCATCCACCCAAGGACCAGCTGCATTTACAACTTTCTTGGCGGAGATGGTATATTGCGTTTGTGTGAGCATATCCATCACTGTCGCACCTGACACTTTATTATCTTTATATAAAAGATCAACTGCTTTTGCATAATTTACGATATGAGCTCCATTTTGAACAGCTGCCTTTAATACTTCAATCGTTAACCTTGCATCATCTGTTCGATATTCAACATAGTAGCCCCCACCTTTTAACCCCTTTTTCTTAAGTAACGGCTCTTTACGTAATGTATCCTTTGCAGACAACATTTTACGGCGTTCTCCCTTTTTTACACTTGCTAAAAAATCATAAAATCGTAACGCAACGGAGGTAGTGAATGTGCCAAAGGTTCCTCCTTGGTGTATCGGCAACAGCATCCATTCAGGGGTTGTGACATGTGGTCCATTTTCATACACAATTGCACGTTCTTTCCCAACCTCAGCCACCATCGCTACTTGAAATTGTTTTAAATATCTTAATCCACCATGAACAAGTTTTGTTGAACGACTCGATGTTCCTGCAGCAAAATCCTGCATTTCAACAACTGCGACCTTCATCCCGCGAAGGACAGCATCCAACGCAATCCCAGCCCCTGTAATTCCTCCCCCAATAACGAGCAAGTCGTATTCCTGTTTATCCATCGTTTCAAGAAGTGCACCTCTTGTTATACTTGAAAACTTCATCATTTCGACATCCCCTTAGCGTCAAATGTAAGGCTTAATAAAAGGACGGATTACTAACAAAAAAGAGACCAAACAACATCATAGACAAATGACTATAATGTAGTTTGGTCTCTCCGAATCTCTAACCGTCTTATTAACTTACTATTATTGTAGCATTTTACGGAAAGTATGGAAAGATTTCTGTTCAATAACAACACAGTCTACTTGCTGAATTTCCATAGCTCTCTTTTGGATGTAGTAATCGCATCAGCACCAGCCTCAAGCGCCTTTTCCACTTCTTCCGGTGTCCGAATAAGACCTCCGGCAAGAATCTTTGTATTTGTTCGTTCCTTTACCTCTTGAATCATCCACGGCATTGCCCCTGGGAGCACCTCAATGTAATCAGGCTTTGTTTTTTCAAGTAAACGATAGCTTCTTTCCAAAGCATGTGAATCAATTAAAAACATTCGTTGAATGGCGACAACACCCTTTTGCTTAGCTTTTAAAATCACATTAGATTTTGTAGAAATAAGACCATACGGATCAAACTCCTGGCATATGTATTCAGCAGCATAATCATCATTTTTCAGCCCATGTATTAAATCAACATGGTAAATCAACTTTTTATGATGCTGCTCTGCTAATTTATGAAAATTGCCTAATTGAGAAATGTGAGTTTCAAGGAATATTCCGATCTCATAATCACTTTGTAAAAATTTCTCAAACTGTTTGATTGAGGAAAAAGCCGGTAAAATTTTTTGCATGGTAGTTCCTTTCCTTTAAATAAAAGTTCTATACCAAGCTTAAATTTAAATAACGTATTTGTAAATAAAAGGTTTTGGCATGAAACTGAAAAGCAAAAAATGGATAGGGATATGATTTCGTTAGTTTATAAGGAAAAGTCACGTTTCTACTAACTTTCATTTATAAGAACTTTTCCCCTTTCTAGCATTTAACTAGTAAGAAAACGACCGTGGTATACCTCAATCCCACGATCGTTATTTTCACCTTAATCCGCTATGCACATGATGTCCCGTTACTACTTTATACTCACTCTCCAACTCACTAAGAGTTAGTTCATATAACTGACGATTATCTGAAGATTTATAGTAATCTAGCCTTAACAATTGCTGAATGACCTGTTCCTTTTTCAAGCGAATTGCTTTTTTAAAGATTTCACCCATATTCGTCCACTCCTTTATTAAAGAATGATAGGAAAATCTACAAAAATTGACTTTCAATCTCCATTTGATGAAGAAAGTGCTCTAATCTTACTTTAAGTTCCGATGACTCTTTTAAGCATTTTGTGCTATGCAAAAAAGAGGATTCATCACCTTTCCCCAGCGACTGATCTATTTGAAACTTTAAATGATTTATTTTTAATTCAATATCCACTAATGAAGCTAGATAACCTTTCGTAAAATATTTATCTAAATCGTCCAGAGCTATATAAAAATGCCAATGTCTATTTAAGATGACTAAAATATACCACCCTGTATCAAAAAGAAATTTTTTATCATTTGTCACTTCAATAAAGTCCTCTTTTTTAATTTCAAGAACATCTGAGTGATCTCCGTCCGGACAAAAACAATCAACTATATGCTCAAACGATTTGGTTACAATTAAATAATGATGATGCATGTACTTTCCTCCTTAATGCCAGTTATTTTTAATTCTGTTCGGTCTTACCGGATGATCCTCCTGACATCTGTCAGTAAATGGACAATTAACACAATCACTTAATGAACCGTTTTGAACCAATTCTTTCATATATTCCAAATACATAACACCTTTTGGAATATCCTTCACAGAAGGAGTTGTAACAAATACTTCTCCCTCCATTAAAGAGTAAATCTCAATTCTTTCTGGTAAAATGCCAAAAGCTTCGTAAGAGAAAACGGCTAGTAAATGAGTGTAAAGATCTATTAATTCCTGGTCTGCATCCACAAGGAATTTTTTAATAGTAAATGACTTTATTGACCATTCAACCAATTCAAGTGTAATGGAAAACTGCATCTCCAATCCCTTCATATATGTATGAAGCTTCTCATATAAAATCAAAGGTGGTATGTCATGGTCTTTGGTAGAAAGAAACTGCAAAAGATGATCAGTTGTTTTGGCCAAAACCATATAATATTTCTCTTTAGACTGAAAGTAGCGAAGACTAACATTACTCCAATAACGATCAATTAACTTAAAGGCCATTAAATTTGTCTGTTCTTTTACTGGCAACTGATAATAAGCCTGAACAACTCCATTAATAAGTAATTGAACAATCTGTCTCCACCTTATATCACTTTCATTTCCCTCTAGAGTTTGCTGGTAATAAATTTTATATGGACATTTAATAAATGACTCTAAATGCTCATCAGTCATCGGACTTATATAAGTCTGGTTGTTTTTATGTACCATTTAGAATCCCTTCCTTTTTCCGCTAAATGAAATTCGTTCTCATTGTTAATCATAATCAAGTAGACCTGCTCCACAGCAGGGACAGACCGGATCGTCATGATTTTCTGTACATTCGAGAAAACCGCAAAGTGCACAATAATTGAATACAATGATGGGCGTTGTCTGTTCCATCATACACTCCTAGTAGATGAAAATGATTATCATTATCCTTTGAGGATATTTTAAATGAAAACAATTCTCAATGTCAAGCAGATCTTATGACTTTGTTTTTAGACGTAATACATGAGAAAAATGAACAGAAATGTTTTCGTGGAAACATTTAATGGCATACAAAAAAGCTTGGTGACCAGCCAAGCTTTTTCACTATATAGGGGGTTGGGGAAAATCGAGTTTCAAGATGAATCAAGGCAACCCTGCTTTGAACGACCGCTTAGTGACGACTATGTAAAGTAAGGTGTAATTGATTATCTCTATAATCATATGATAATGATTCTCAATATCACTGTCAATGGCTTTTATGAATTTTATTAATTTTTTTTGTTTATTGATGGAGAGCACTAGGTGCAAGTAGTCTTTGTGTACTGTTGGTTTCACGTTTCTTTTCACTTTTTATGATCGGCTTAGAGAAATTCGGCTATTATCGGGAGACATTTTGGTCTCAAGGCCTGATTTGTGTCCCGATTCTTATACTATTGAGACACATTTTGTTTCCTCGACCTGTTTTTTGTCCCGATTCCTCTTCTATCGGGACACATTTTGTTTCCTCGACCTGTTTTTTGTCCCGATTCCTCTACTATCGGGACACATTTTGGTCTCATGACCGGATTTCTGTCCCGATTCCTCTACTATCGGGACACATTTTGTTCTCATGACCTGATTTCTGTCCCGATTCCTCTTCTATCTGGACATATCTTGTTCTCACGACCTGATTTCTGTCCCGATTCCTCCACTATCGGGACACATTTCGATCCCATGACCTAATTTGTGTCCAGATTCCTCTACTATTGGGACACATCTTGATCAATTGACCTGTTTTTTGTCCCGATTCCTCTTCTATCGAGACACACCTTGATCCCATGACCTGATTTCTGTCCCGATTCCTCTACTATCGAGACACATCTTGATCCCACGACCTGATTTCTGTCCCGATTCCTCTACTATCGAGACACATTTCGATCCCATAATCTAATTTGTGTCCCGATTCCTCTACTATCGGGACACATCTTGATCCCACGACCTGATATGTTTCCCGATTCCTCCACTATCGGGACACATTTCGATCCCATGACCTGATTTCTGTCCCGATTCTTCTACTATCGGGACACATCTTGATCCACGACCTGATTTGTGTCCAGATTCCTCCACTATCGGGACACATTTCGATCCCATGACCTAATTTATGTCCCGATTCCTCTACTATCGAGACACATCTTGATCCCACGACCTGATTTGTGTCCCGATTCCACCACTATCGAGACACATTTCGATCCCACGACCGGTTTCTTGTCCCGATTCCTCCACTATCGGGACACTTTTTAATCCCCTAACCTGTTTCTTGTCCCGATTCCTCTTCTATCGAGACAAGGTTTGCACTCCAGAACTGATCCTTGTCCTGATTCTGTCTTTCTGCGTGCAATTCTTGTTTGTTAACTTTCATTAAAGAGACCTCTCCCTTCCGAAGTCAGAGTCTCGCTTATTTCATTAACCTCTTCATTAATTTCAACCCATTTTTTGCATTAGGATATCGAAAATGAAAGTCAAATCGATTTGTTTGTTTGAGGACACTTTTATAATGTGAAAATGCTGTAAAGCTCGATTCACCATGGTAGGTACCCATACCGCTTTCTCCGACACCTCCAAAAGGAAGATACGGGGTAGCAATATGCATAAGTGTGTCGTTAATACATCCACCACCGAATGATATAGATTCTGTTACCTTCTTCTCCATTTCTTCAGATGTCGTAAATAAATACAAAGCTAACGGCTTAGGACGATCTGTTACAAAATCAATCACAGTACGGATATTTTCATATTCAAGCACAGGGAAGATTGGTCCGAAGATTTCGTCTGTCATAACACCAGAAGTCATACTTTTCGGTTCTAACAAAGTTGGCTCTATTTTCAAGCTCTCCTCGTCAGTGTCGCCTCCAAATAATAGTGAACCGTCCGACAAATAGTTCTTTAATCGATGAAAATGACGATCATTTACAATTCTTGTAAAGTCCTCATTTTCTAATGGTTTATCTCCATAAAAATCTACAATAACCTTCTTCATTTCAGTTAGGAACAAATCCTTAACTTTCTTATGAACAAATAAATAATCAGGAGCAATACAGGTCTGACCTGCATTAATAAATTTACCAAAGGCAATCCGTTTTGCAGCCAATTCAATATTTGCTGTTTCATCTACGATACAAGGACTTTTTCCACCCAATTCAAGTGTAATTGGAATTAATCGTTTAGCAGCAGCTTCCATTACGGCTTTTCCAACAGGGACACTTCCTGTAAAAAAGATATAATCAAACTCTTGATCTAGTAAATAAGTCGTCGTTTCAACACCACCTTCAAGTACAGCTATGTATTCAGAAGAAAAGGTGTCTTCTATCATTTCAGCAAGCAATTTTGAAGTGTGCGGGGTTAATTCTGAAGGTTTTAAAACCGCTGTGTTTCCTGCTGCAATTGCACCAATTAAAGGAGCAAGTTGTAGTTGAAAAGGATAATTCCATGGAGCTATAATAAGCGTTACTCCATATGGTTCTGCCACTTTAAACCCCTTTGAGCCAATATGTGTTTTGGCTGTTTTTACTTTTTCCGGCTTCATCCATTTATGAATATGTTTTAATGTAAAGCTTATTTCCTCTAAAAGAAATCCGATCTCAGTGACATAGGCCTCTGTTTCTGATTTATTTAAATCCCGTTTGAGAGCGAGGCATATCTTCTCTTCATTTTTTCTAATTTGTTCAGCAAGCTTCTTTAGCATATTCACTCGAAAATCTTTTGATTTTGTTTGTCCTTTGCGAAAATATTCCTTTTGCCTTCTTACAGTATTTTCGACTGTAGTAAGTGATTGCTCCTTTATCTGTGTCATAAAAAAGTCCTCCTAATACGCTTCATCACTTATTGTTAATATAGACATCTTACATTCTTAGTGTCAAAAAGAGGTGTGCCTAATGCTATAGAAAGAGACTTAATCTTGTGATTAAGCCTTTTATTACAGTGACTGTGCTCGCTTGCCTTGCACAGTAGTGTTCATAAATCCCCATTTCATTGATAAGATCATCCCTATGAATCCAGCTCCACCAGCCGTTAAAAACACTGAAACATAGGCACCTTCATGACTAAACAGACCCGCAATAAATGGACCAAGAAAAATACCTAATGCATAAATTGCTTGAAAGAGACCCATTGCAGTTGCACGTTTATTGCTTGGAATCGTTTGAATGGCCATGCCCATTAATAATGGTATCGTCATTCCTTGTGCAAATCCATTTAAAGCTTGAGATACATATAGAATAGGTAGACTGCTAATAAACGGTATTATAGCAGAAAATATACATGTACCTAAAAAGCCTATTATTAATATTGTCCATTTTTGAAAACGAGCAATCAAATAGCTACCTGTCACAATCGGTGCAATAGCATGTGGTATCATGAAACTAAACACAAGAAAAAGCAATGTTTCACTTTCGGCACCTATTGTTAGAGCATAATCAGGGGTAAAGCCAAACATCGTAATAAATAAGACTGCATGAGCAATTGCAGATAAAATGGCTGCTTTTAACACAATCTTTTCTCTAAAAACTTCTGTCAGTTCGTGTTTTTCAATCTTCTTAGTATTCTTTTCACCGCTTACCTCTCTCACTCGTAAGGAAAGTATAATCCCTATCGTACCAATAACTCCACCTAACCAAAAAGGTGCCTTCCAACCCCAATGACTAACAAGATAACCACTTAGGCCCATACTAATAAGCTGAGATGATACTGTTATAAACTGAACATTCCCCATTGCTTTTGTTGTGTCTTCTTGTTTAAAATAACTAGCATATAATACGGTAAAAGCCACCCACATCGAAGCAGTTACACCTGAAACAAACCTGGCTAATAACGCAAAGCCAAGGCTGTCTGTTAAAGCAAAACCAAAACAGCTAATGACCCCTGTAATGAGTCCGATCATGACAAACGGCTTTCGAATTTGTAGTCGATCTGAAATAATCCCTACCGGAAGACGTAGTAAAATTTGCATGATCCCATAACTACCAACAATAAACCCTACTAATGTATAAGTCCCACCTAAAAAATCCAAATAAGAAACAAACACTGGAACATAAATATACAGAGAGAACCAATAGATAAAGGTTATGATAATAAATAACATATGGTCATAGACTGAAACTTTATTAACGTTTATAACACGATACCTCCTAAAACAAACTTTCATCCTTATATGTATGTTATCTTTTTTTCACATATTTTTAAATGATAAAAAGCCTGTTCCATATTTCTCTAGAACAGGCTACCAAAATTAAAAGTATACAATCCATATCACAATAACTAATAAAATTCGATAAATCGCAAAGGGCATTAACTTGATTTTATTAATGAGCTTTAGGAAAAAGCGAATTGAAAGAAGGGCAAATACAAAGGCACTAATAAATCCTGCGATAAAAAATGGCATGGCTTCAATAGAAAAGTATTGCCAGTTTTTCAAAAGAGAGATCGCGCTTGCTCCCGCCATGATTGGTACTGCCATAATAAAAGTAAAATCAGCTGCAGCACGGTGGCTCATTCCGAGTAGAACTCCTCCTGAAATGGTTGATCCAGAACGTGAAAATCCAGGCCATAATGAAAGACATTGTATTAATCCAACAGAAAATGCTTGTTTATAAGTAATTTGATCAACTGTCTCAATTTTTACTTCCTTTGGACCAAAAAGATCGGCTGCAATCATTAAGACTGCCCCAACAACTAAACCGATTAACACAGTTGTAATAGAAAATAAATGTTCATCAATATAATCCTCGAAAAGGACACCTAGCACACCGGCTGGGATTAAGCCTACAATGACTTGAGTAAGCTTTAAACGACTTGATCCTTCCGTAGATTCAGCTGTTTTTTTGCTCAATCTACCTAAACCCAACATTTGGATAAAGCGGTCCTTAAAGACGACCACTACAGCTAAAATGGAGCCTAGTTGTATAACAATTTTAAACGTATTTGCTACATATTTACCTAAAAAATCTTCCGATTGTAACCACATATCATCGACAATAATCATATGACCAGTTGAAGAAACGGGTGCAAATTCAGTTAACCCTTCTACTAAGCCAAGTATAACAGCCTTTAAGAGTGTAAGAATATCCATCTTGTAAGCTCCTATCATTCTTTTAATCGTTAAACCACAAAAGTAAGTATAACGTTAAAATTGTCAGGAGGGAATCTCTTTTTTATTTTCGCCTTGCTCACCAAACATCATAATTTTATTTCGCCCACTAGCCTTTGCTGAATACAAAGCTTGGTCTGCCTGTTCTAATACTAGTTCAGCTAGTTGGCCCGGTTGAGACTCGGATATACCAAAGCTTGCAGTAAGTTTTCCTACTACCTTAAACTGATGTTGGCTAATTAAGAGTTTTAGTTTTTCAGCTAGCTTTAATGTTTTATCAATCGTCTCTTTTTTTGTAATGACAATGAATTCTTCTCCACCCCACCGAGCAAAAAAGTCACTTTTGTTTAAACCACAACTAATGATCCTAGAAATTTCTATTAAAACTGAATCACCAACACTATGTCCATACTGATCATTCACTTTTTTGAAATAATCAATATCAAAAAAGATAATAGAATACGTTTTACTTTCAGAATTAAGCTTTTCAAACAACTGGTGAACAGCCCGTCTATTCTCAATACCGGTTAACATATCTTTAAAAGCCATTTGCTCAAGCATTGAAGTCCTAACAGATGCATCAAGGCCTTTTCTAGCGAAAAAAAGTATAACAATATAAACAAACATTGCTAACTGGTAGTTTATAAGTGAGTTGATCATATCAACCTGTATAATGCTCAACGAAGATAGAATGATTGCTGTTGTCATAGACCATAAAACAATGGATAACACGATTCCGTAAATTCCATAGAATGTAATAAAAATATAAATATAAATCATCGGTGTCCAAATTGCAGCATCACTAATTGAATAATGTTGATTCTGAACACTTTCCACATGTAAAGACCAGTATGTTAACAATAAGTGAACAATAGACACTGATATAAAAATTGTAAGTTCAACGACTCTAAAGAAAATTCTCTTCAAGATTAAAAAGTAGGAACTTATAAAAAGGATTAAGTATGAAGCTATTATAGTTCTATCTAGAAAGTTAAATTCATTCCAACTAGGAAGACCAAATAATAGAGCCAGTAAAACAATAGGTATGACATATAAATACAGCTTTCGTTTTTGATTTTCAAATGTTGATAGATCACTATACAAGACCGTCATCTCTCCTAAAAAAAGAACTAATCCACCGATTAGTTCTTCTTTATATTAAATCGGTAACTGGCAAGCATATTCCTCAGAACTTAGCCCCTGTAGCTTTGCGTCTCTACCTTTCAGTAGATTTGCCCTTAACTATTTAGTTGGAGTTGAGAAATACAGGAATATATTCCTTGATACTTTTTACCTATAAACCTATTCTATACTAATATGGATAAATCTACAAGTAATATGAATTCTTTGTTTATAGCTATTTTTAAAAAGGAAAACCTATAAAGGTTCTCCTCCTTTTTTCCTATTCCTTTACGATCTCCTTTGTACTACGAACAGTATCAATTGGACGAACCAGCTTTTCAATTTGTTCCCGTTTTGGCTCTAGAAATGGAGGTAATGACAGCTTTTCTCCTAGAGTTTCATAAGGTTCATCTCCCATAAAGCCTGGTCCATCAGTTGCAAATTCAAAAAGTATATGGGGTGCAACTCTTGCATATAGTGATTCGAAGAAGTGACGATTCACATAGCCTGAAGTTGGAAAACCGATGCTTTGCATATGACTAATCCACTCTTCTAACACTACGCGGTCTTCAACACGGAAGGCAACATGATGAACAGTGCCATAGCCCTGAATTCCATGAGGGAGTACATCATTATGCTCTAAAATGACCTGTGCTCCATTTCCCCCTTCGCCAACTTCAAATAGGTGAAATGATCCTTCCTGTGCCACTTCCTTAAAGCCAAGTGCTCTCTCTAGTACCTCTTTCATTTGTTCCACATTATTTACTCGAATGAAAATAGGTCCTAAACCAGTAATAGCATGCTCTAGAGGAATCGGCCCTTTTTGCCATGGTGTACCAGAGGCAACTCCTTCATTTTTTTCATCTGAAATTAATTGATATTGTTGATCATCGAAGTCTACAAAGGATAATGATTTTTTCCCAAACTGCTCTTTAATTCCTGTGTGTTTAACTTCCAGGCGATCAAAACGTTTTACCCAATAATCCAATGAAGCATCTGTTGGAACTCGAAATGATGTTTTGGAAATTTCATTTGTCCCGTGTACTCCTTTTGGAATTCCAGGGAAGTCAAAGAATGTCATGTCAGTCCCTGCACTTCCTACATCATCAGCAAAAAATAAGTGATATGTCTGGATATCATCCTGATTTACAGTTTTCTTAACTAAACGCATTCCTAACACATATGTGAAGAACTCATAATTTTTCTCAGCACTACTTGTTATAGCCGTTACATGATGAATACCTTTTAATTGATTCATTGTGATCCTCCATTATTTTGTATTGTTTATATTTTAACTACAAGTTGTTAGTAACATTCCTCACAAAATATCTCTAAATAAAATATCTTGAATTAAAGATAATATATCATAGAAAAACCTTTTTTTCAAACAATAGATAATCGGCTTACTTCCAAGGCCAATTCATGAATGTATAAAAAAAGACAGGGATCCCCCTGTCTTTTTCCTATATTAATCGTGGAAGTTCGTTCCGTCTGTTGTTTCTCCGATAATACCTGCGCGAATGACAAAGTCCCCAAAGTGCTCATTTTCTTCACGTTCCTTCGCATAGCGAGGGATAATCGTATTTAGCTCTTTTAAAATTTCTTCTTCACCAATGTTTTCACGGTACATTTTGCTTAAACGGCTTCCGTCATGTGCTGCACCAAGATACATATTGTATTTACCAGGTGCTTTACCGATAAAGCCGATTTCACCTAATGCGTGACGGGCACATCCGTTTGGACAGCCTGTCATACGAATGGTAATTTCTTTATCTTTTAAACCGTTTTGATCCACAATCTCATCGATTTTATCAATTAATTTTGGTAAGTAACGTTCTGCTTCAGCCATTGCTAGACCACATGTTGGTAAAGCAACACATGCTAATGCACTACGACGTAATGCCGAATAATGCTTACCATCAGTTAAACCGTATTTTTCAATAAGTTCACTGATTTTTTTCTTTTTCTGACTTGATACATTTCCAATGATCAGGTTTTGGTTTGCTGTTAAACGGAAGTCACCTGTGTGAATTTTAGCAATTTCTCTAATACCTGTCATAAGCTTGTAGTCGTCATAATCTGTTACACGTCCACCTTCAATAAATAGCGTGAAGTTCCATTTTCCTTTCACACCTTTTTCCCAACCATAGCGATCTCCGTTATGATCGAAAGTGAATGGCTTCGCTTCTTCTAAACTCCAGCCAAGACGATTTTCTAACTCTTCTTTTACGTTTTCAAGTCCTAGGCGATCGACCGTATATTTGAAACGTGCATTTTTACGTACAGAACGATTTCCATAGTCACGTTGAATTGTAATAATCTTTTCTGCTACATCATAAGCCTGTTCTGGTTTAATGAAACCAATAACTTTCGCAAGCTGTGGATATGTTTCTTTATCACCATGACTCATTCCCATACCACCGCCAATTGCTACGTTAAAACCAACAAGCTTGTCGTTTTCAACAACGGCGATATAGCCTAAGTCTTGAGAAAAAATATCCACATCATTTGATGGTGGTACCGCAATACCAATTTTAAATTTACGTGGTAAATAAAGTGGACCGTACATTGGTTCTAGCTCATCAGTATCTGGTGTACCAGCTACTCTTTCTTCATCAAGCCATATTTCATGATAAGCTCTTGTACGTGGTAATAAATCATCACTTAATTTTTTCGACCATTCGTACACTTCTTGATGGACGTTCGATTGATACGGATTTGCCACACACATTACGTTACGGTTAACGTCCCCACATGCGGCGATTGTGTCTAACAATGAAGCATGAATACCTTGAATCGTTTTCTTCATGTTCCATTTTAAAATCCCATGCATTTGGAACGTCATACGAGTTGTTAGCTTTAACGTACCGTTTCCGTATTTTTGTGCAAGGTCGTCCATAACAAGCCACTGGTTTGGTGTTGCAACACCACCAGGTAAACGAACACGTAGCATAAATTGATAAGCTGGTTCTAATTTTTGTTTTTGACGCTCATTTCGAAGATCACGGTCATCTTGTAAATAGCTGCCGTGATGCTTCATTAAGCGGTTATCATCATCTGAAATACCTGAGCTTAATGGCTCTAGCATAGATTCTTTAAGCGTTCCACGCAAATAGTCACTTCGTTCTTTAATACCCTCAACATCACTTGGTGGGCCTTCTGGTGCTTTTAATATTTTGTTCGCCATGTTGCTAGTCTCCTTTCAATCAAAAAATCAATATACATCGCGTTGATAGCGTTTATTTTGTTTCATATCTGCAAGGTAGGCTTCCGCTTTTTCACGGCTTAATCCGCCTTCTTTTTCAATAATTTCGATCAGTGTATTGTTAACATCTTTCGCCATATGATTTTTATCACCGCAAACGTACACAACAGCCCCTTCTTCAAGCCATTGGAACAACTCTTTGCTGTGCTCTTGCATGCGATTCTGTACATAAACCTTCTCTTCTTGATCACGTGAGAAAGCAACATCCATTCTCGTTAACACACCGTCTTTAATCCATTTTTGCCATTCTGTTTGGTAAAGAAAGTCTGTTACAAAATGTTGATCACCGAAGAACATCCATGATTTACCTTCTGCACCGATTTCTTCACGCTCTTGCATAAATGCACGGAACGGCGCCACACCAGTACCAGGTCCGACCATAATAATTGGCGTATCAGGATTTTGTGGTAGTCTAAAGTTTTGATTTTTTTGAATATACACGGGTAATGTATCACCAGGTTGTAGACGCTCTGCTACTTGGGTTGACGCCACACCTTTACGATGACGACCATGTGTTTCATAACGGACAGCCCCAATTGTTAAGTGAACTTCATCAGGATTTGCAGCTAAGCTACTTGCAATAGAGTATAGACGAACTGGCATTTTGCGTAGAATACCAGCAAATTCCTGTGCAGAAACTTCCCATGGACCAAAGTCACGAATTAAATCTAGTAGGTCACGACCATCAATATATGCTTTTATAGAATCCCTGTTTGATACAAGTGATTGTAAATCTTTATTAGAATTAAGCTGTGCTGCTTTTTCAACAACAGGCTTCGTTAACGTGGCAATTTCAACCCTTGAGCTTAATGCCTCTTTCAATGTTACTTCTTCATTATTCACTGTAACTTTTTCATTTGCATCCCATTTTACTGCTTCAAGAATAAGGTCAACAAGTTCAGGATCATTTTCCGGGTAAACACCTAGAGCATCACCTGGCTCAAATGTTAGTCCAGATCCTTCTAAAGATAACTCAAGATGACGCGTTTCTTTGTTAGAGCCTCGACCATTTAGGTTTAGGTTTTCAAGCACCTCTGCTTTAAAAGGGTTTGTTCTTGAGTAAGCTGATTCTAAAGCTTGAGGAGCAGGGGCAGCTGCTTCTTGAGCTTGAACAGGTTCTACTCCCGCCGCCCGAGCTTCATCAAGACCAGCTAAAACTCCTGCAATCCACTCAGATGCAGGCTCATCAAAGTCTAAATCACAATCAATACGTGGATAAAGACGAGTTCCACCAAGATCTTCTAAACGTTGATCAAATTCTTTTCCTGTATGGCAGAAAAACTCATAAGAGCTATCACCAAGCGAAAGAACTGAATAGCGAAGTTCATCAAGCTTTGGAGCTCGTTTGCCATGTAGGAATTCATGGAAAGAAATTGCATTATCCGGTGGATCTCCTTCACCATGTGTACTTACAACGATAAGAAGATTCTCTACCTTCTTCAAGCTGTTTGGTTTAAAATCACTCATTGATGAAACAGTTACTTTATAGCCACGACTCTCAAGTTCTTTTCCTGCTTTATTTGCAAGACCTTGGGCATTACCAGTTTGAGAACCAAATAGAATCGTAACATCTTTAGATACAGGTTTAACATTTACTGGCGCAGCAGCTTCTACTACCGGCGCTTCGGGAGCAGCCGTAACATTAGCAGAACCAGCTTGTGTAGCAGCTAGATACCCACTCAACCAGACTTTTTGAGATTCCGTCAAGGTTGGCAGAAGACGATTTAGGAGCTCTACTTGCTCCTGATTAAACGGACTGTTCATTACCTGAAGTTGCAACAAAATCCACACCTCACAAAATTTACTTGTACAAATTATTCATAATTACTAGTTTCCATTATTTCAGTCTCACTGACAAGTGAAAAATATAATTCATTTTACCACAACTCATTATTCCTATCAATAAAGTTGGAATTTAATTGTGTGAAGAATGAAAAAGTTTTTGACAAGTTTGTGAGGATTGATGTTGTTTATTATTTGATACTTTTTGTTAAAAGGAAAACTTTGTTCGTTATATAATAGAGTCATAGTAAAAATTTATAACATAAATCCTCTTAAAAATACCCGTACTAAGCCAAAAAGTACCTATTCAAGGAGGCTTCACCTATGCACCAGTTAAAATGGCTCGATGCCACTGAACAGGCTCAGCTTATTAAAACCAAACAAATTACAGCTGCAGAATTACTTTCTTATACAATTGACTTAATAGAAGAGTTAAATCCCAAATTAAATGCCATCACACATAAATTGTATGAAAACAGGTTACCATCACCTGAATCAGGTCCTTTTTCAGGTGTTCCGTTCCTCATGAAGGATTTAGAATTCTTTGCAAACACTCCGTACACAGCAGGATCTACATATCTTAAAGACTTTATTGCCCCAGCTGATAGTGAATATTCATCAAGAATCCGTCATCAAACGGGGCTTATTACAATTGGAAAAACAAATACGTGTGAATTTGGACTAGTACCAACTACTGAGCCTTTACAATATGGTCCAACGAGAAATCCATGGAATCTAGCTTACACAGCTGGAGGCTCAAGCGGAGGGGCAGCGGCTGCCGTTGCAGCTGGAATGGTTCCGATGGCACATGCTTCGGACGGGGGAGGATCAATTCGAATTCCCGCATCTTGTTGTGGAGTTTTTGGCCTTAAAGTAAGTAGAGGTAGAATTCCAAAAAACCCTGATCCGGTTGGCCTCGGAGTTAATCATGTTATTACGCGGACTGTTCGAGATAGTGCGGGACTTCTTGATGCAACATATGGAAACCATCCTGGTAATCCATTCTATGTATCCCAACCAAGTGATTCATTTGTCACTGAATCAACCAAAGAACCGAGAAAATTAAAAATAGCTGTTTTAAAAACCGGTTTTAATGGTAAAAAGATTCATCCTGATTGTGAAGATGCTGTTTTAGATGCAGCAAATCTCTGTCAATCGCTAGGTCATGATGTTGAGGAGGGATCTCCTACTATTAATGTTGATACATATAACCGAGCATTCCAAGTGCTTTGGCAATCATCCTTTTCACAAGGAATACATTCTTTAACAAATTTAACTGGAAGAGCTCCGAAGCAAGAAGAACTAGAACCTTATACTTGGGAAGCTTTACAATGCGGTAATTCATACAGAGCAACAGAATATCTTGCTGCGATTAGTTACATGCAGCAAGTAACTAAAGAAGTGGCTCAATTTTTCAACAACTACGATCTCCTGTTAACCCCAACTCTTAGTGAGCCGCCTTTAAGAATTGGTGAGTTATGTTATCCAGGTAATATAGAGGGGTACGTTAACAGACTAAATGAATGGGTTCCCTACACTCCACTTGCAAATACAACAGGCTGTCCGGCGATGTCCGTTCCATTATTTTGGAATAAAGATAACTTACCTATCGGTGTTCAGTTTATGGCACCGCTTGGAGATGAAGCTACTCTGTTTCAGCTTGCAGGACAGCTTGAGAAAGCACGGCCTTGGAAGGATAAAAAACCTACTATAATATAGAAGAAAGTAGACGAAAAAATCGTCTACTTTTCCTTTTTATCGATTAATAACCCTTTCAATATGAATGGTCAAATATAGCTTCTCATCATTCGTTAACTCATAATCAAATTGTCTTTTCACATAATCATTAATTTTTTCCGTGCATTCATAAGCTTGTTTGTGTTTGTTTTTTACAGCTTCAAACAGAAAGTCGTCTTCACCTTCCATGTAAGTTTTGCTATACAGTCTTTGAGCAAAGAACTTCAAATGAGTGACAAATCGGAAGAAGTTAAGCGACTCTTCGTTAAAATCCATCTTAAAGTGATATTTAACAATTTTCAAAATGTCTTGCATCGTTTTTGTAATGTTTACGATATTAGGCATTTCCTCATTAAGTTCTGCATTTACAATATGCATGGCAATAAAACCAGCCTCATCTTCCGGTAATGTTACATGAAGCTTTTCCTGAATCATACCTAATGCTTCTACTCCAAGAGAAAATTCATCTTTATAGAGTTTTTTAATTTCCCATAGCAATGCATTTCTTATGTCGAGACCTTTTTTATTACGTTCAATGGCAAAATTAATATGATCTGTAAGAGATACATAAATGCTATCATTTAATTCTCTTCCAAGCTTACTTTTTGCCTTTTTAATGATGTCTTCTGTTACTTCCATAAGCTCAAGTGAAACTTCATATAATAATGTTTTAAAACGTTCCGACATATCTTTATTTTTCAGTGTGAACACTTTCTCAATTTTGTCATCATCTATTTCATCACCAGGTCTTTTTTGAAAAGCAAGACCTTTTCCCATAATAACAAGCTCTATCTTTTCTTCATTAAATGCACTTACAACATTATTGTTAAATACTTTTTCTATTTTCATATAACCACCTAAACTTTTTATGGTTTATTTGTCAAACAGATTTTCTCGTATAAGCTCTACTTTACCGTATTATAAGTTATACCATTCTCCATGACCACTTCTAAAGATTATAGGAGAAACCCTGTACTAATAGAAGGAAAGCTGTTGTCAGCTTTCCTCTTATTTCATCATGCCCCGAAAGTATTCTCCATTGGCATATCACATGCTTGAACAATCTTTTCTTTTGATCTCGCAACTTCTTAAAGTGTTTCACCATTACTTTCAATTACTTTTTTATACCAATCAAAGCTTTTCTTCTTAGTTCGTTGTAGTGTACCATTTCCTTCATTATCTTTGTCAACATAAATATAGCCATAGCGCTTTTTCATTTCTCCAGTCGAAGCACTCACAATATCAATTGGACCCCAACTTGTATAGCCAATAATCTCTACGCCATCATCAATGGCTTCACTCATTTCCACAACGTGCTTTTTCAAATAGTCAATACGATAGTCATCGTGAACTTCACCATTCGCAGTTAGCTTATCAATAGCACCTAATCCATTTTCAACTACAAATAATGGCTTTTGATAGCGATCATATAATTGATTCGCTGTAATACGGAATCCTCTTGGATCGATCGTCCAACCCCACTCTGATTTTTCTAAGTACGGATTTTCAATCGATCCAAACACATTCCCAGATGTCATATTATTAACTTCTGGATCTGTACTAGTTGCACGGCTTGCATAATAACTAAAGCCGATATAATCAACGGTATGATTTTTTAAGAGCTCTTCATCTCCATCTTCCATTTCGACCGTTATGTTATGATCTTTAAAAAATCTCTTTGCATACCCTGGATATGCTCCACGTGATTGCACATCAATGAAAAAGAATGATTCACGATCTTTCTCCATTGCATCCCAAACATCCTCAGGGTTACATGTGTACGGATAAGTCATACCAGCAGCAAGCATACAGCCAATCATCGCCCCTGGGCTGATTTCATGACATGCTTTTACAGCAAGCGCACTAGCAACTAATTGGTGATGTGCAGCTTGGTATTTTATTTGTTCTTTATTGTCTCCTTCTTTAAAAACAAGGCCAGCACCTACAAATGGTAAATGTAATAACATATTGATTTCATTAAATGTCATCCAGTATTTTACCTTGTCTTTATAACGTTTAAATAAAGTTGTCGCATAGGTTTCAAATAAAGATACCAGCTTACGATTTTTCCAGCTTCCATAGTTTTCAACCAAGTTAACTGGTACATCAAAATGGGCAATGGTTACAACAGGTTCAATGTTATTTTTTAATAGTTCATCAAAAAGATCATCATAAAACTTTAACCCTGCTTCATTAGGCTGCTCGTCATCACCATTTGGGAAAATTCTTGCCCATGAAATAGATACACGTAACGCTTTAAAACCCATCTCTGCAAAAAGGGCAATATCTTCCTTATAACGATGATAAAAATCTATTGCCGTGTGGGATGGATAAAATTCGCCTTCAAGTGGTTGGAAAGAAGGAAGATTACCAAACATGATATCCCATCGTTTTTCTCCTGTAGGTAGTAAATCAACTGTTGTTAATCCTTTTCCACCTTCGAGATAGGCACCTTCTGTTTGATTGGCAGCAATCGCACCGCCCCATAAAAATCCTTTTGGAAAAGCCATGAAGAAAACTCCTTTTCATAAAAAATGAGGGAGAGAACGACTTAAAAGACGATCTCCTCCTTAGATAACATTTAATTGATAGTAAAAACACAGTCCCCAGTTTTCACTTGTTTCTCTGGTGTTAAGTTAATATTAAACTCTTTATGATTCGTTACCACAACAGGTGTTGTTAACGGTTTACCCGCTTCTTTAATCTTATCCATCTCAAATTCTATTAAGAGTTGCCCTTTTTCAATACGTTCACCTTGAGCAACATGGGCTGTAAAATACTTTCCTTCTAACTGTACTGTATCCATACCGATATGAATCAGAATATCTACCCCAGTTTCAGTCGTGATACCAATTGCATGATTAGTCGGAAACAAAGCAGTCACGATACCAGAAGCAGGAGCAAGCAGCTTTCCTTCGCTTGGCTCAATTGCTATACCATGCCCAAGAGCACCTGATGCAAATGCTTCGTCTTCAATCTCTGATAATACCTTCACATCACCTGTTAAAGGACTGATGATTTGTTCTTTTTTAGCATTTGGAGCTGTTGTTACTGCTACTTCACTTTGAGTATTTTCAGTTGCTTCATTTTTAGCTTTCCCCATTCCGAATAGATACGTAAGGATAAAGCCTAGACCAAAGGCTACAGCGAATGAAATCAACATTGCCCAAAAAGCAAATGTAATACCATCTGTTGGACTAATAAATGATGGAATTCCGAAAACTCCAAGACCACCTACCATATAAATCTTTGAACCAGCTGCACCGATAATCCCCCCACCAACAGCAGCTGCAATACAGCTAATGATAAATGGCTTTTTAAGCGGTAATGTAATACCATAAATGGCTGGCTCTGTTACACCGAAAATACCAGAAATAAATGCTGGAATACTTAATGTTTTCAACTTTTGCTGCTTTGTTCTAATCCATACTGCCAAGACTGCACCAATTTGTGCAAATGAAGCAGCAAAAGTAGTTGCTAATACTGGGTCCGCTCCCATTGTTGTAAGGTTGTTAATCGCAATTGGTACAAGACCCCAGTGAAGACCAAAGATAACAAGTAACTGCCATAATCCACCTACAAATATCCCTGCAACTAGCGGGCTTAGATTATAGATAAATAGGGTTGCCATTCCTAAAAGATTACCTAACCATGTTGCGATAGGTCCAATGATGATAAATGTTAAAGGAACAACAATTAATAATGTAAAGAATGGTACTAAGAATGCTTTTACTACACTTGGAATAATTTTTTTCAAACGGTTTTCTACAATTGCTGCGAAATAAGATGCTAAGATAATTGGAATAACAGAAGATGCATAACTCATTAAAATAACAGGTACACCTAAAAATGTAATATGAATTGGTGATTCAAACATTGTTCCTGCGAATAATGTGTACAGCGGCTCACCTGCCGTTAATCCTGATAACGTTGGATAAACTAATGAGCCCCCAATCGCCATTCCAATAAATGGACTTCCACCAAATTTTTTAATCGCTGTATATCCTAAGAAAATTGGAAAGAAGTAAAATAGAGAATCGCCAATTGCATTTAAAATTTGATAAGTTCCTGATGTATTCTCTAACCAACCTAATGCTAGAAATAGCGCATTAAAACCTTTGATCATCCCTGTTGCAGCTAATACGCCAAGTACAGGTGTGAATATACTTGAAATTATGTCAATTAAACTTGATTTTTGCTTTTCTTCATCATCACTAGCTTGTGACTGTCCTTGAAAACCACCAACATGTAATACTGCTTGATAAACATCCGGTACATGATTCCCAATAACCACCTGATATTGTCCACCGCTTTTCATAACAGTTACAACATCATCCATATTTTTAAGGACTTCTGTATTTGCTTTTGATTCATCTTTTAATTTAAAACGTAATCTAGTAATACAATGCACGACACTGGAAACGTTTTCTTTTCCGCCGACATTAGAAAGTATATCTTTAGCCAACTGCTCGTATTTCATGAGCTGTCCCTTCCTTCATCTTAATTTTAGACAAATAAAAAACCTGAGCCGAATAGCACACAAATATCGCGAATATTGTGTCTCTATTCAGTCCAGGTTATGCCCACTTAAGGTAACATTCCTATAACGGAATATGTGTTATTTATTTGTTATATGTAATTTATCACGGGCAAAATCGAATGTCAACGCTTTCTTTTAATTTTTTTATAGCTTACTAGACTTTGGAACTAAATGTAAAAAAGAGATCTCTCATGACCTCCTTTTTTCATAATCAACTATTCGCTTTTAATAGCTTACTTCCTTTTTCTCTAAAGCTTGTGTCACCAATCTTTTCAACGTAAGGTTTACCATCAACAAAATTGACAACCGAAACACTGCAATTGTCATGAACCTTAAACTCTTTGCTGTTTGTTACTTGGATGATATAGTTACCAATTGTTACACCATGAGAAAAAATTAAAATGTTTCCACCATCTTGAGTATGTTTTTCTACAATTTCATTGATTGCTTGTTCAGTTCTCGCAAACAACTGTGCATATGTTTCACCTTCAGGAGCACAGGCATTGATATCAAGTGAAAATAATTTTTCAAGAGCATCTCCATAAAGAGTAGGAATTTCATCCTCCAACAAAGCCTCTAGTACACCAAAGTTCATTTCCTTTAATCGTGCATCTGGATTTAAAGGAATGTCACGATCACCAATGGCAAATTTAGCTGTGTCGAGTACTCTCTGGCTGTCACTTGCGTAGGCTGCGATAAACTCAATATCAGATAATCCCTTTCCAACTGATTTAGCTTGTAAAATCCCTTTTTCGGTAAGTGGAGAATCACAGAATCCTTGCATTCTTCTTTCTACATTATATTGAGTTTCTCCATGGCGGACAAAATAAAGAGTTAATTTGTTTTCAGTTAGCATGCATGAACACGTCCTTTTTCAGTCTCGGTCTCTGAAAGATTTTACCCTAATAATGACATTATGACCATTATAATCCTCTTCTAATGGTGTCACAATGAAAACATACTTTACCCTTAGAACATAGAAAAAAGCATAACCATAATGGCTATACTTTCTAGCTATATAAACTATATAACAGTATTCTCTCGATTATAGGCGATATACTTAATCGTACTCTCAAGCACATTACGTATTTCTTCTATGTGAATTGGTTTTTTAATGTAAGCATAACAGCCTTCTTCAGAAGCCTGGTTTATCGTAGATTCCATTGCATCCGCACTAACAGCTATAACAGGAATGTCCTTTGATATAGGGTTTGATTTAATATGCTTTAATGCATCTAGCCCATTCATATCCGGCAACGTAATGTCTAGTAAAATAATATCAGGCTTTAGTTCTATGGCTTGTTTTATTCCATCTTTTCCAGACGTTACACACTGTAAATCGATCGTTTGAATGATACGTAGCATTGATCTCATTACGTCAATATTGTCGGTGTTATCCTCAATATATAAAACTCGTAAAGGTTGGCTTAATGGGATCAATGGCTCTTCATCTATATTTTGCCCACATACTTCAGACTGTTTATTCAACTTTTTAAAAGAAACCCAGAAAGTTGAGCCTTTCCCCTTTTCTGTTGTCACACCGTAGTTACCATTCATTCTCTTTGTTAGCTGTGATACAATCGCTAGCCCGATACCTGTACCTTTCCAGTTATTCATCGTATTTTTACTTCTATAAAAAGGCTCATATATAAGATCAAGATCTTCTTGCTCGATTCCGATTCCACTGTCTTTAACATTAATCTTTACTTCTTCACTATCAGTTTCCTCATCACAATAAATATGAACCGTTCCATTTGTTCTGTTATACTTCAAAGCATTATCCAATAGATTTGTAATAATTTGTGTAAAACGAACTGGGTCTGCTTCTATGAAAAGCTCTGATGGAACACCTTCTAAATGGATATCGATATCAGAGGTATTTGTTTCAAGAATAGAGCCTACACAATCTTCTAGAAAAGATTTGACTTGAATTTCTTCTTTGTGAATATTCACTCTACCCGTATCAATAGCCGTAAAATCTAATATCTCCTCTATTAAATTCAGTAATTGTTCAGATGCATTATAGATTCTAGATATTTTTTGATTCAAATCTGGATAATTTTTATTCATCAAAAGAATTTGTGAGTAACCTTGAATCGTATTAAGAGGAGTTCGCAAATCATGACTCATTTGTGATAAAAAGACGGTTTTTGCAAGATTAGCTTTCTCTGCATTTAATTTTTCTAATTCAAGAAACTTTTCACGCTCCATTTGACGGGCATTCCCAATTAACAGCTCTTCATTTTTCTTTTTCAGCAAATTATTTTCTGTTTCTAATTGTTGGACCCTCTCTCTTTCTGCTGCTGAAAATGAAATATATTTTGTATGATAAAAAGGGGACTTCTCAATTGCTTCATCCACCATGACATACTCATGAATTTTTAATAACTCATTTTGAAAAAAAGCAGGTGTAATAAAGGCATTATAAGCACACACCGAGATCGTATTACTTCCCTGCAATAGTCGATCTACTTGACTCTCATAATTCCTTATTTCACTTATTGAAGAATCATCCGCTAATACTTGTCCCCAAGTTCGTGTTCTTATTCCCTTTTCAACATTTATCTGCAATATTTCCTTTAACTGCTTAAAACTCTCATCTGCCTCAAATCCTTTTTCTGAAAGGTAAAAGTCATCAATAGGCATGTAATCTACTAAGTTCATTTCTTCTTCTGAATATCCACTACTTACTAAAAGGTCAGATAGAGTTTTATATACACTCTTTTCTTCTACAAACAAGATTTTATCCTGATGTTGTATACCTTGACTAATAAATTGATAAGCATGCTCCAGATACTTTTTCTCATCATTAAACATATATAAAATGTGAGCACCTTTTCCATCTAAATTATTAGTAAACTCCTTTAAAAAAGGCACACTTTCCCACTTAGGTGTTTTTCTTTCTTTCATTTGCCATCCCCCGTCCTAATCTAGTTACTATGTTAATCAATCATTTGTTATCGTAGAAGAAAATATCTTTGGAAGTAGTTCATAAATTTAACAAAAACTTCAAGTCTTATAAATTCATAAATTGGAACAGCAAATAAGCCTCTTAATCTGTAAAATACATAAAAAAACTCTAAGTATCTCCCTCATGGAGTTATTTAGAGTTTTCAAATGAAAGTGCATGATATAACTTGTTTTTCTGAAGTTTAGATACATGGGCGTAATGGGGATAATTTCGAAAATGCACAAAATGTGTATCACCTTCAAATGTTAGATGTGATACATAGTTTAAATTCACGATAAACGACCGATGTGTTCTAAAGAAGTCATGATTCAGCTTTTGCAAAATTGTATCTAACGACTCATTTGTTTCATACTTCTGATCTACTGTATGAATAATGGTTTTTCGACTATCTTTTTCTATTAAAACGATTCTAGAAAAATGAATAAAATGTGAGGTACGGTCTACGGTTATCGGTAAAATTTGTTTTCTTTCTACCTTTTGATTTGAAAGTAATGCGTTTTTAGCTCTTTCTAGCGCGATATATAACCTCTCTTTTTTTATAGGTTTCATCACATAGTCAACAGCATGTAAATCAAAAGCACTTACAGCATACTGATCATATGCCGTAATAAAAACAAATTGTAATTCAGGGGAAATTTTAAGACATGATGAAATGGCATCAATACCATTTAATTTTGGCATATGAATATCAGCAATAATAAGATCAGGCTTTTTATTTATATTAATATCCAATAAATTCTCACCATCTTCAGCTATCCCAACAACCTCAAAGCTATCCAGTGGCTCTAAGAAGGCACTGATGATTTGCTGAGAATCAAAGTTGTCTTCTGCAATAACTACCTTAATTTTGGGATCCACGACATGACCTCCTTCACCGGTTGATCATCTACTTTTAACTGAATCTCCTATTATATTGTAACATGATAAAATTGCTTACTTAGTAGGAAATATTACCAACTGCATGAATAAACAAGATATTCAACCAATACTAGTTGAAGCTTTTTACGTATTACTTGCTTTAAACACTGATTCAGAAATGATCTTACTTTTCGCCCTATCAGGGTTCCTACGATCAATTTCTTCTCTTAACATCATGATAAAGTTATGATCTAATTCATAAAGAACAGCATCCTCATAGGCATGTAATAGTTGATTATAACTTAATTGCCGCATTTTTAAAGTCTCCTTTAAACAGAAATACATAGTATGCTCATTCTCTATTTTACTATTATTAAACATTCATACCTCTCAAGAAGACTGTGTAGAAACAAGAGAATCGGTAGAACAACCAACAATTTATTACATTCAGGAAGGATAAACGGCATTTTACTAAAAATCTACAAAATAAGACAGATACTTTGAAGGTGATCAAGCTAAAAAAACACCACCAAATAGGTGATGTTTCTACTATTTTTACTTTCTTCACTTCAAGGATTCTGCTAACTTTTTATAAGAGTTGTTTATGTTCAGGCCCCAATTGATGATAGTCAAATTATTGGGTGATATCATGGAAGCTTTTGCTAAATACGACATTTATTCACACTATTAATGGAGGCTACTTGCACTAATCCCTTACCCTTTTTCCCTTAGCTTATATTTTTTATATGCCAACGGAGTCATGTTCGTTGTTTTTCGAAATTTATCAATGAAATAGCTTGTGCTGTTAAAGCCTACTTGATAGGCAATTTCTGTTACGTTTAACTCAGTTTGTTGGAGTAAGATCAAGCTATTCTGAATGCGATAATCCGTCACATAGCTTAATGGTGTTGTTTTTAAGGTTCGTTTAAAGTAACGGCAGCATTCCGAACGACTTAACTGACCTGCCTTGGCGATATCATCTAATGTTAATTTTTCAGCAAAGTGAGAATGAACATAGTTTAGCATTTCCTTCATACGTTTATTTTTTTGAACCTCAACCTGATCATACTCCAATTTGAAACCATTAACGATGAGGTTCTTCCATAGAGAAGTTAAGGAAATAGATACATCCATTTCATAGTAAGGTGCTTTTTGATGGATCAATTGATGAATGGTAAAAATGGCACTTAAAATATTTTCACCCCAGACCTCATCAGAATTTAATAGTAAATATGATAGATTGGTTGCTCGTAGATAAGGTGAAACATAGGTTGCATAGAGCTCCTGTGGTAAAAGAAAATGTGGAGAAACATTCAAGCAAAGATATACACATCCTGAATGATCCTTATCCTCCGCCATATGCAAGCATTCACTATTTATAAAAAGCCCCTCTCCTTCTCTCACACTTAAGCTTTCTTCATTTATTTGAAAAGTGGCCTCACCTTTTAAAATAAAAACAAATTGAAGTTCTTCATGCCAGTGAAGAGGAATATATCCATTAATATTTTTGTTAATCGTTGTTTCATAGCACGCTATGGGTAATTCAACCGTCCGATGCTTCGTCAGTTCTTTTAAACTTTTATCTATTTTAAAATTTTTAATCTGCATACATCCATCACCTCAATATTGTGATACTTTTTGATTCAATTTAAGTATATTTCAGTTGTTTTTCAGCTTATTATTACACTATTATTATATTTTGAGGTGGTCAATACAAATGAACTCATCTTCTAGAAAAATTGGATATTTGCTTGTGATAACAGGAGCCATTTTTTGGGGTGTTGGAGGTACGGTAGCACAAAAGCTTTTTCAGCAATATGCCGTTAATGTTAACTGGCTCGTAACTACACGATTGCTTATTGCTGGTATGTTACTTTTATCTGTTCAATACTTTCGTAAAGATCGGTCACAAATACTAGGAGTGTGGAAAACAAAAAAAACAGCCATACAACTCTTAATTTTTGGGATACTCGGTATGTTAGCCGTTCAATACACATACATGGCCTCTATTAAATATGGAAATGCAGCAGTCGCCACCCTCCTACAATATTTGGCACCAGTTATGATTATTATCTATTACATTTTTCGAAAACAAACTGTGCTATCAAGACAGGATACCATCACTGTTTTTCTTGCTTTATTGGGCTCATTTTTCTTATTAACAAATGGATCTTTTTCTCAATTGTCTGTCCCCCCACTTGCTGTCATTTGGGGAATACTATCAGGTGTAGCACTTGCTTTCTATACATTATACGCTGTTCCCCTACTTAAGAAATTTGATACATTAGTCATTGTAGGTTGGGCTATGATCATAGGTGGTTTAGCATTAAGTATGATCCATCCACCATGGAAAATAGAACTAGCAACTTTACCACTCGAGGCCTATCTTTACTTTCTTTTTGTCATTATCTTTGGCACAATGTTTGCCTTTTGGTTTTATATTGAAAGCTTACAAAGCTTATCTCCAAAAGAAACAAGTCTTTTAAGTAGCGTAGAACCACTTGCAGCTGTCATCACCACAGTCATTTGGCTAAAAGAACCATTTGGATCTCTTCAATGGATTGGTGCTCTTAGTATTATCGGTATGATTTTGTTATTAGCGGTGGGAAAAAAGAGTTCTGCCGAGGTTGAGGTTGAAGAAGTGAAGGTGGGGTAGGGAGGGAGTGCCTGTCACTCCCCGAAGTTTGTCGAATAACAATGAGATACTTTCACTCGGGATTAAATAGATGTTTCAAGCCATTAGCAAAAGCACCCTTCAGTCAATGAAGACTTTAGGATGCTTTTTCTTTTATATCTACCTATTCATTAAGGAAGCACATTACCAGCTGCGCGGAAAATACTATACCATTCTTCACGTGTAAGCTTGATTTCACTTGCTTTCACGCAATCTTTTAATCTGCCTTCATTCATTGTACCGATTACTGGCTGCATTTGGGCTGGATGACGTAATAGCCATGCAATCGCAATCGTTGTATTGCTTACTTCATATTTTTTTGCAATTTCATCGATTTTTTGATTTAGTTCCGGGAACTTTTCGTTGCCTAGGAATACGCCTTCAAAGAATCCATATTGAAACGGAGACCATGGTTGAATGGTAATATCGTGCAATCTGCAAAACTCAAGAACACTAGCATCTCTATTCACAGCAGCCTCATTTTCCATGTTCACATTAAATCCGTTTGAGATCATCGTTGCGTTTGTAATACTTAATTGCAGTTGATTCGCAACAATTGTTTGCTTAACTGACTTTTTAAGCAGTTGAATCTGCATTGGATTTTGGTTGGAAACACCGAAATTACGTACCTTTCCTGAGCTTTCAAGAATATCGAATGCCTCCGCTACTTCTTCTGGCTCCATTAATGTATCTGGACGATGAAGCATCAAAACATCTAAATAATCAGTTTTTAAGCGTTTTAAGATTCCATCAACCGATTCTAAAATATGCTCTTTAGAAAAATCGAACATTCCATTACGAATCCCGCATTTGGATTGTAGGATGATTTTTTCTCGAACATCATCGTTCATATGAATGGCATCAGCAAAGATTTCTTCACATTCTCCTCTACCATAAATATCGGCATGATCAAAGAAATTTGCGCCCAATTCCATTGCTGTTTGGACGAAGTGCTCTGCCTCGTTTCTTTCAAGTGAATTAATACGCATACAACCTACTGAGACAACAGGCACGTCTAACGTACTTTTTCCAAGTTTCATTGTCCTCATGAATGGATATCCTCCTTTTAAAAACCTACTTTATATTGTTGTTTGTCTATCTAGTTATGTAACCGACATACAGGTTTGGATATGTATCCTTACCGATTTTCCCACAATAGGATAGCGTTTACAAGGAAACAGTGTTTTCGTTGTAACTTTTTAACTAAGTACCCAAAGATCGTTCTTTGCACCTTTTAAATTAAAACTCCTCATACACAGCAGGATCTTGATTATTAATTCTTCCATCGGGTTGAGTTAATTCTAAGATCATACTCATTTCAGTCTCATCTAACGAAAAGTCAAAAATGAAGATATTCTCGAGTTGTCGTTCTTTAGATGCTGATTTCGGAATACTAACTGCCCCCAGCTGATAATGCCATCGTAAAATAATTTGGGAAACCGATTTGTTATGATTATCAGCAATCTCTTTCAATGTAGGATGTTGTAACACGTCATTAGCTCGTGCTAACGGGCTCCACGACTGAATCTGAACACTATTTTCTTCATGCCATTTTCTTAATTCAGCCTGATTATAAAACGGATGAAGTTCGATTTGATTGATGCTTGGCTTCACCCCTGTTTCGTTTTCAAGACGTTCAATATGTTCCGGTAAAAAATTACAAACACCAATCGAACGAATCAATCCTTGTTTTTTTGCATCTATTAATGCTTGCCATGCTTCTACATATAGATTTTGCTTCGGATTGGGCCAGTGTATTAAATATAAATCATAATAATCAAGATTTGCACGGTATAACGACTCTTCAATTGTTGTAACAGCTTTTTCATATTGCTGATAGCGACCTGGAAGCTTGGATGTAATTCGTAATTCTTCTCTTGAAACTGAACTCCGTCTAACAGCTTCTCCGACCGTTCCTTCGTTTTCATAATTATAAGCAGAGTCAATCAGTCGATAGCCAAGGTCATCAATCGCACTTTGGATAGACTTTACACCTTGATTGCCTTTAAGTTTATATGTTCCTAACCCAATGACTGGAAGGGTACTACCATCATTAAGGGTTATATTCGGAATTGAAACCACACCTAATCACTCCTTTTTCGTAATAGTTTTAGGTTACCATATTTTTCAATAAGACTCATAGTTATTGAGCTTGGTTTAGTAAAAAAATAATCGAGTTTCATGGAAAAGTTTATCAGTCTATTCATTACAAAAAGCGCACTTCAGAGAGATGCGCTTTTTCATTCATCTATTATTTAAAAGATAGAATTTACTCTTTCACTCGTCTCCTTCTCATCCATTGTGTTGCCGCCCATTTATCTCCAACAATAACAGGAGCTCCACCGTGAAGAGTTAACTCATTTAATGTTTGATTATCATAAAAATACTCAAAATACACGGCCATCCCTTTTTGAGGTGAAACTGAAAAATTCAGTTTGGGAAAGTATGTTTCCCCGCCTTCCTCTACATCATTTAAGTACATAACAAGTGTGCTAATTCTAGGATTACTTACAGGCCTACTTGCTGAAGCAAAATAATCATAATGTTCCTTATATTCCTGGCCAATTTGATAGTTTAAAATTTGCAGGCCTTCTCCATGCTCATACGGAATGTTCATAATTTGAGAGACTCGTTTTTCAATTCTAGTAACAAGTTCATTTTCACCATCTTGAAAAAACATGCTGCTGCTAGTTCTTAGTTCATCTAATTCACGTGAATTTCCAATCTTTGAACGGCGCATTCTATCTTTCGATAACCTAATTAGTTCATCACATTCTTCATCGCTTAAAACATTTCCTAAAATGGCGATTAGGGGTTCCTCTAATCGTGCAATGATCTTAATTTCCCGATCATCTGTCATAATTTTATTACCAATGTGATTAAAAATAGATTGTTCTTTAATCGTTAATTCATTAGCATCCATTGTCAACTTTCATCAACCTCTTATTATTAAATTTTTAAAAATTAGGTTTTGTTATTAGAACACGCCTTTTATAGAATTAATCAAATGAACTGAAACCTTTTCATTCAAAAAGAATGCTAAGATTGAATTTATTTTACACCTAGCATTTCAGCTTTTCTACTACTTTATTTTTACATTTTCAAAATGTTTTTTCTTTACTAGTTTTAGGTGTTTTATTTTGAATCATGAAAGATAATTCCTAGTCCAAAACGCTCTCCAGATGTTACTGTACTCACTCCGTGCCGAACTTTGTTTTTATAATATCCTTTCTTACCAAGAGCTGGCCTTTCATTTGTTGGAAAAATTAATGCACTTCCTTGATCAAGTGTAATAACATGCCCTCTGCTTTGAGCACGTGGAATTCGTTCAACTAATAAAGATTCACCACCTGTATAATGTTCATCTCGTTGATTTAAGATGAAAACCACTTGAAAAGGAAAAAAAACATCTCCATATAAATCCTGATGTAAGCAGTTAAATCCGCCTTCTTCATATTTTAAGATTAAAGGTGTTGGCCTCGTTTGCTCATGCTCCTCACATCTTTTTATAAACTCCTGCAGCTCAGCTGGATATTGTTCTGGTTTTTTTAAGTACCCTAACCATCGATTTGCTGTCTTTGCTAGCTCAGGATAAAAGGCTTCTCTTAAACTTTGAATCATATCAGGCAATGGATAGGTAAAATATTTATATTCACCACTCCCAAAGCGATATCTTTGCATATTAATAGTTGTTCTATATAATTCTTCCTCATAATAAATTTGAATGAGCTGCTCACATTCTTCTTTTGTTAGTAGTTGTGGAACTTTTGCAAAGCCTTGGTCATCTAATACTTGTTGAATTGACTCCCAATTTAATTGTTCGACTCGTGATTTTATGTCATGAAGCATATTAGACCTCCTTATATCCATTTACATATAATGGTATCTTTAACTATATTTGATTTTTTTATGATTAATTATTGGTTTGAAGGCAAATAACTCGTTTTCCTGATTTGATTCGGCCACTATTGAGACTCATTTTGGCTGCCAGCTCTTTTTTCTGTCCCGATTCAGCCACTATCGAGACTCATTTTGGCTGCCAGCTCTTTTTTCTGTCCCGATTCTCCTACTATCGAGACTCATTTTGGCTGCCAGCTCTTCTTTCTGTCCCGATTCGGCCACTATCGAGACTCATTTTCACTACCTGCTCTTCTTTCTGTCCCGATTTGGCCACTATCGAGACACATACTCATTGCTCACTCTTCTTTCTGTCCCGATTCTCCTATTATCGAGACTCATTTTCACTACCTGCTCCTCTTTCTGTCCCGATTCGGCCACTATCGAGACACATACTCATTGCTCACTCTTCTTTCTGTCCCGATTCTCCCACTATCGAGACTCATTTTCACTACCTGCTCTTCTTTCTGTCCCGATTTGGCCACTATCGAGACACATACTCATTGCTCACTCTTCTTTCTGTCCCGATTCTCCTACTATCGAGACTCATTTTCACTAC
>NZ_JBLUOI010000018.1:48515-48859 GCF_048059995.1 Metabacillus sp. YM-086
CGAGACACATACTCATTGCTCACTCTTCTTTCTGTCCCGATTCTCCTACTATCGAGACTCATTTTCACTACCTGCTCTTCTTTCTGTCCCGATTCGGCCACTATCGAGACTCATACTCATTGCTCACTCTTCTTTCTGTCCCGATTCTCCTGCTATCGAGACTCATTTTCACTGCCAGCTCTTTTTTCTGTCCCGATTCTGCTACTATCGAGACTCATTTTCACTGCTCACTTTTTTTCTGTCCCGATTCTCCTACTTTCGAGACTCATTTTCACTACCAGCTCTTTTTTCTGTCCCGATTCGGCCACTATCCAGACTCATTTTGGCTGCCAGCTCTTTTTTCT
>NZ_JBLUOI010000018.1:48955-73760 GCF_048059995.1 Metabacillus sp. YM-086
TTCTGTCCCGATTCGGCCACTATCGAGACTCATTTTCACTACCTGCTCTTCTTTCTGTCCCGATTCGGCCACTATCGAGACTCATTTTCACTACCTGCTCTTCTTTCTGTCCCGATTCGGCCACTATCGAGATAAATCTCACTGCTCACTCTTTTTCCTCTCCCGATCCACACACAATCTAGACTCGATTAATCTACCCACTCTTTTCCTGTCCCTATTCTCACCGTTAGCAATAGAAGATTGGGTATTCAACAAGATTTCATCTCTTAAACTAATCAATCTCAACCCTACTTATAATAAGTACGTCTTGCATTCCCATGCACAGTATAGTGTTCCCTCAAGATCCGCATTAAAGTTTTTCGACTAATGTCTGTATTACACCATCCATAGATACTTTCAGTAGTAAGTCTCTCCTCTGGAAATAAAAGTTCAAATTCTTTTATATTCCGTAAAATAGCTACTCCCACTGCTTCTTGTCGTCCACAATTTTTGCAGAAATAGCTCTTGTTATTTCTATAAACTAAATAGGAATAACAAGAATTGCAATAAATGCCCTTTTGTAATTGGTCATAATAATATTCAGGGAGGTTAGTATGTGGGTTCTGGATTTTGTGTAAGGAGAGCAATATTTGTGCGAGCTTATTATGATGATCATATAATCTTGACGGGGTTTTATTGAAACTTCTTATGAAATGTTTTACTTGTGTTGGAAGAATAATTGGTTGATCCATTGGGGCTTGATATAGGGTGAATTCTGGATTTATAAAGATAACGGAGGGTTCAACAAGGTAGTTTAGTTTGAGGTTTTGAAGTAATTGCCGTAGTAGAGTTGCACTTCTTTTAAGCTGATTAATTGGATTCTTATATTCTCGATTTGTTGTGACGGAGAAGAGTTTGTCTCCTTCTAGATAACAATCACCTTCATAATTTTTTATATCTAATAAGTGAATAACATCTTGCGAAATAATCAATGTATCTATTTGAAAATAAGAGTTGTTGACTTCTAGTAGCAAATCGTTGATTATATACCTATCTTCTAAAATACTTCCTGCCATTTTGTCGAATTCTGTCTCTCCTTCAAAACCCTTTTTAAGAGTAAAATAACGAAACTTTTCCTTTTCTGTTAATTCCATACGTTTGTCTAAACACCTCATAATTTTTAACTCATTTGGCTCTAACCTGTCCTTTATTAGCATGAGTCACTTCCTTTCTTTCATCTATTTTCCATTTTATAGGATTAGTACGTTTCTATTCAAGATAAATTAAAAGATGTCCTCAAAAAAAGAAAAGCATCTCTGCTTTCCTTTTCACACCTATTTACTTTAAAATCCCTTCTTCACATCTTCAATAAATGCTAGCACCTTATCCTCTGTCGTTGCCCAAGAGGTTACAAGTCTTATTGCAGAGGAATCGTTATCAATCTTTTCCCAATGATGGAAGAAATACTTTTCCTGAAGTTTTTCGATAAAAGAATTTGGGAAGATTGGAAATACTTGATTTGATGGCGAATGTGTTAAGAATGAAAAACCTGCTTTGCTTATTTCTTCACGAAGCTTATCGGCCATCGAATTAGCATGAATTGCTAGATCGAAATAGAGATCATCCTTGAATAATTCGCGGAACTGAATACCCAAAAGTCGTCCTTTTGCAAGAAGTGCTCCTTTTTGCTTCATATGAAAACGAAAATCTTCCTTTAATGTATCATTGCAGATGACCAAGGCTTCACCAAGTAATGCACCATTCTTTGTTCCTCCAATATAAAACGCATCTAGAAGTGAAGGCAAATCACTTAGCTTAAGATCATTTTCAACTGAACAAAGTGCGGATCCTAGACGCGCTCCATCCATAAATAAGATTAGGTTATGTTCATCACAAAGCTGTCGTAGCTGTATCAGTTCATTTTTTTGATAGATTGTTCCTATTTCTGTTGAATTCGAAATATAAACTAGCTTTGGTTTTACCATATGTTCATCGGGATGGGATTCTAAAACTTTTTTAACATGCTCTACTGTTAATTTGCCGTTTTCACCTTCAACAGAGATGATTTTATGTCCAGTGGCCTCAATTGCACCTGTTTCATGAGTAAAAATGTGGCCTGTACTAACTGAGATGGCAGCTTCATGTGGTCTAAGAAAAGCAGCTATAGCTGTTAAATTTGTTTGTGTTCCCCCTGATAATAGATGGATATCTACATTTGAATTTGCTAGTTTTTGTTTTATCAATTCCTTAGCTTCTTGTGAAAACCGATCTTCACCGTATCCATCTTCTTGAACTAAATTTGATTCGAATAATGCGTTAAGTATTCTTGGATGTGCACCTTCACTATAATCATTTTTAAAGCTGTACATTGTAATCCTCCATTTTGTATCGTTAGTCTGTCATAGAGATAGTATAGCATTTCCCGTTTCGATCATTGCATTAAGGACACTCTGAATAAAAAATCAGACAACACAATAAGTGCTGCCTGATTAATGATTTTAGTTATAATAATTCTGTTGTTTTTTATTAAATTGAACAGTATAGCCGCCGCCAAGATCAAGTCGGTCTCCGTCAATTCCATAAACAGGATAATTTCCACCTGCTTTAAGGTTGCTATAAGGAGTTCCATCAGGGCTGTACATAGCAGCTTCTGTTGATAGCTCTAGTCTCCCTAAATGATAAACTGGCTTATCTGAGATTTTCACATAGTAGCCGCCACCAACTTGATAGACACTTGAATCATAATCATAAACCATCAGTGATTCACCTTTTTTAAAAACACGGTGAACAGTTCCATCAGGCTTGTACATGACAGTAGTTGAATTTTTAATTAAGATCCTACCTATGTATATACTCATTTTACTGCTATTAGCATCTACACGATATCCTCCGCCAACATCATAGCTGTTTCCAATAACTCCATAAACTCTTACTTTTTCACCTTTTTTAAGAGTTTTGAAAACTGATCCGTTCGGAGCTAGCATTGGAACATCAGCTTTAATGGTTATTCTGGCTACAGGCTGTTTATGATTGGTCGGTAAACTAACATGTGGGATGGTGAGTGTCATTTTTGACATATTAACATGGATTTGAAGTATTTTTTCTCCATAGCCTTTTCCTGGCACTGCCCATCTTCCATTTAAATCTGTCCATAAAGGTGCAATCCCTCTTGTTACAAGGTGAAAACGAGGATCGATAAGCTCTGTATTCAGCGTATCTTTACTAGCATAGGCTTTTAAGTGCTGAATGTGAGCGCGAACTCCTTCCTCAGGTGTAGCAAAAAATGCTCCCTTTACACCTCCACCAGTCGTTCCGATTCCTGCATAGTTGTTTTGCTCTGGAATCACATCTCCTCCGAAGCGAAAGAAGCCGGTTTCGTGAATGGCTTGAGCAAAGGCAATATCTCCACGTACTCCTTCTTTTCTACCAATTTCAAGATATAGCTCCGCAAGTTGATAGATTGATACACTTGTAAGCTTTGGGGCTGATTCGTTTACTAAAACATAATCTCCCATTTGCTTTGACGTTAACTGAGAAGGACCCATAATTGTTGTAGAATCTGCCGCTTTTGCAGAAAAACTTGGAACCAACGCACTTAACACCAAAATGAAAGCGAAAACTAGGGAATAAAGACGCGTGTCTTTTAGCATAACAATATAACTCCTTTTTCCATTTGATCAATATCAAGTCATATTATAGCAAATAATAGATGAATAGTTATGCTTTTCTTGTAAAATATTAGAAAGATTGTCGAAATTTCCACATTTTAATCCTGAAGATTCCGAAATACCCAATTTATATATAAATTATACTTATGCTAATTAATAGATTGCTAATCTTACAGCGGTCATTTATTGTTAAAAATAGGAATCTTTATACCGGGGAGGAGTATTACTTGAGGCAAATTTTAGTTGTGGATGATGACAAAGAAATCGTTCAGTTAATATCCTTTTATCTACAAAATGAAGGATATAAAGTAATAAGAGCTTACAATGGCAAGGATGCCTTAGATATCTTTCACCAGGAGGAGATTGATCTAATTGTTTTAGACGTTATGATGCCTGAAGTAGATGGTATCGAGGTTTGTCGGGCAATTAGGGAAACCTACCATGTTCCCATATTAATGATTAGCGCCAAAACGGAAGATATGGATAAAATAACAGGATTAATGAGTGGAGCCGATGATTATGTCGCAAAGCCGTTTAATCCTTTGGAATTAATAGCACGAGTTAAAACCCTATTACGTAGGGCCTATTTCTATCAAAGTGATGACGAAAAAAACAACATGATTAAAGTTGATGCATTAGAAATAAATAAAACTTTTCATACCGTAAAAGTAAGAAATAAGCCCATTCAGCTAACGTCAAAAGAGTTTGATATCCTTTTAATAATGGTAACAAATTTAGGAAGAGTATATAGCGGTGAAGAAATTTATCAACTTGTTTGGAAGGAAAAATATTATTCTTCCAATAATACAGTAATGGTACATATGAGTAATTTAAGGGAAAAACTTGAACGGGAGTTAGGATATAAATTAATAAAAACTATCTGGGGAGTAGGGTATAAAATTGATGCGTAGGCAATTTTCCATTTTTAACACATTAGTCAAGTATCTAATTTATAGCCTTTTCAGTTCTTTTACTCTAACCTTTCTATTACTTTATGTCGCTAGGTATCTCTATTTTAGAATACCGCTATCACCAGAGATCAATTATTTTATTGCTAATCTTTATATTGATATTGGTGTTTTCCCTTTATTTATAGTTACCATGTTCTGTGCTTTTATTCTTTTTTATTTGTTATATTTATATAATTTTTCGCTATACTTTCAGAATATTAACCAATCAGTTCAACAGCTTTCTGAGGGTCATTTTCCTGAAATTCCACTTCCGGTTAAAAGCCGAAACGGGCTTGGATTGTTAGCAAGAAACATAAACATGATGAAGGATAAATTAGCTTCTTTAATCCAAGAGGAACGAAGAGCTATTACATCAAAAAATGAACTAGTCACAAATGTGTCTCATGATTTACGAACACCCCTAACATCCATAATAGGTTATTTGCGATTAATTGAAGAAGATAATTATAAGGATGAAGTTGAGCTTCGTTATTATACAAATATTGCGTTTGAAAAATCACAACGACTGAACAAAATGGTAAATGATTTGTTTGAATATACAAAAATCCATAATCAAGATCTTGAATTGAATATCCAAAATTTCAATATAATTGAGCTTCTTCAGCAACTGTCAGCTCAGTTTTATCCAGAACTCCGGAAAGATGATATGGAGATATTTCTAAATAGCACATCCGAAAAAATAATCATAAACGCTGATCCCGAAAAGTTAATGAGAGTTTTTGAAAACCTCATATCTAATGCTATAAAATACGGAAAGAATGGACAAACAATCCATTTGCTGATAGAAGAATTAGACTTTTCAATTGTTGTTAAAGTAAAGAATGTTGGAGAGAAAATCCCTACAGCAGCTATCCCCCTTTTATTTAACCGTTTGTATCGTGTAGAACAATCAAGATCTGAGACAACAGGAGGATCAGGATTAGGCTTAGCCATTGCAAAAGGAATTCTTGAACTTCACCGAGGAAACATCTCTGTTTCAAGTAATGAAAAAGAAACAATATTTGTGGTTGAATTACCAAAATAATCCATGTCTAAAGCGAATATGGCTTTTTTATAAATCTTAAGGTTTTCTTTAGGTTTCCTTTTACTCCACTTTAGAAAGTATTGATAGTGTAAAACTATCTTTATTTTACTAGGAGTGAGAATCATGATTCAAAAATTATATGTTATCATACTATCTTTATGTATTTTCTTCTTCGTCTTGAATCAAGGAAATCATGTCAACGAGTTTGTTCAAAAAGAACAAACTTACTTAGGAAATTCAATTATATTAGACAGCTCCATTCGTGCTGATGCTGCCATCTTAATCGATAAAGCTAATTCAGAGGTGCTTTTTGCCAAGAATGATCGTAAAAAACGATACCCTGCAAGTACGACGAAAATCATGACTGCGTTACTTGCAATTGAGAACGGAAATTTAGATGAAAGAATCATAGTAGGAAACGAAGTAAACTTAAAAGAAGAAGGGGAAAGTACAGCTTGGTTGAGAGAAGGACAGACACTAACATTACGGGAATTGTTGGCGGGCTTAATGCTTCCTTCTGGTAATGATGCAGCTCGAACAATTGCCATTAACATCGCCCAACAACATTCAGCTTCTTCGTTTGTATCAGAACAATCAGCCATCGATTATTTCACGATGTTAATGAATGAAAAAGCAAAAGAACTAGGAGCAATGGAAACAAATTTTATGAATCCACATGGTCTCCATCATCCGAATCATTATTCAACTGCACATGACTTAGCTATTATTGCAAGAGCTGCCATGAACGATGATCGGTTCGAGAATCTCGTTAGTCAGAAGAAATTCTCAGACCCAACCTTAACTTACGAAAGTACGAATAAGCTTATTGATCCTTCAAGCCCTTTTTATTATAAAAGTGCAAATGGAGTAAAAACAGGATATACAAGTGAGGCCGGCTATTGCCTAGTCTCCTCTGCTGAACAGAATGGAAGAGAATTGATTGCTGTAATTCTCAATTCAACGAAAGAAAGTGTTTGGAATGATTCAATTGTGCTATTAAATAGTGGTTTTGATTCAACATTATAACAACATTCTTGAGGGGGAATTCCCCCTCTTTTCTATGTCTAAATACTCCTGAAAAACACTTCTACTTCATTTAGAAAATCAAAAAAACTGTCCCAATTGTGATCACAATACCTCCTATTACCTTCTGTTTTGTTATTTTCTCCTTTAAAATCACAAAACTTAGAATCATCGTGATCACAACACTTGATTTATCAATCGGAGCAACTACTGAAACCTTTCCGATTGCTAGGGCACCAAAATAACAAAGCCATGAAAAGCCTGTTGCCATACCTGATAGAACTAAAAATAGATAGCCCTTAGTAGAGATTGTTTTCATGTTTTTCTGAGTACCTTGAAAGAATACAATTGCCCATGAGAACACCATAATAACGATTGTCCTTAAAAAGGTAGCAACATTTGAATCTACATCTTCAATTCCGATTTTTGCTAAAATTGCGGTTAATGCAGCAAAGACAGCTCCTAAAATCGCATACAGAATATAAGTGTTTGATCCTGTAAAACCTTTCTTTTCCTCATTCTTACCAATCAACACAAATGTCCCAATCGCAATTAATGCTCCTCCTATCATAATATTTGGGACTGCTTTCTCCCCTAAAATGAGGATAGATAAAATGATTGTTAATACTACACTCGATTTATCAATTGGTATCACCTTCGAAGCATCACCCATTGAGAGTGCTCTAAAGAAAAACAACCATGACACACCGGTTGCAAAACCTGATAATAAAATGAAAATTAGTGCTTTCGTAGAGATTTCTGTGATGGAATCTAGCTGATCTGTTATCAAGACAATAAGAAAAGCCATGATTAATACGATAATCGTACGGATGGCTGTTGCTAAATTGGAATTTACATTTTCCATACCAATTTTCGCTAATATCCCTGTAAGGGCAGCAAAAAAGGCTGCAAGTAACGCTAAGGTAACACTCATGTTTTGACCCTTCTTTTCTTTTCATTTCTCTTATTATGTGAAAAAAACTGTTCTTTACTATAATTCCATGCTTTCATAATAATGAAAAAAGCGGCGTAGTATACGCACGCTTTTAAAAAGGCCCTTGGTCGAGTAACCAAGGACCACTTTCTTTATCATTACTTCAAATTCCCGCTGGTCAATTAAAGTTTTTCTCCATTCGTCGCAATCACATCTTTATACCAGAAGAAAGACTTTTTCTTTTTCCGTTCTAACGTCCCACTACCATCATCATGCTTATCCACATAAATGTAGCCATAACGCTTTGAAAACTCACCAGTAGACATGCTTACCATATCAATGCAGCCCCAGCTCGTGTAACCCATTAATTCAACACCGTCTTCAATTGCTTCACCCATTGCTTTAATGTGCTCACGAAGATAGTCTATTCGATAATCATCATGAATTGAGCCGTCTTCTTCAACTTTGTCATAAGCTCCTAATCCATTCTCTACTACAAATAACGGCTTTTGATAACGATCATATAATTTATTTAAACTAATACGTAAACCTTCAGGGTCAATTTCCCAGCCCCAGTCACTAGCCTCTAAAAATGGGTTTCTTACTCCACCGATTACATTTCCTTCTGATGACTCCTCGTCACTCTTCACTTTTTTCTCCGTTCGTGACATATAGTAACTAAAGCCAACATAATCAACGACGCCTTCCTTTAATAATGCCAAGTCTCCATCTTGAATATCCAATTTTATATCATGTTCTTTAAAATATCTCTTTATGAACGCTGGATATTCGCCACGCACCTGTACATCTCCACAAAAATAATTAAATAGCTGTTCTTCCTGTAGAGAGTACATAACATTTTGGGGATTGCTATCAAAAGAATAAACAGGTGCAAAAAGAATCATACAACCAATTTGCGAATTAGGAATGATTTCATGGCATGCTTTAACGGCAATGGCACTTGCCACAAATTGATGATGATAGGCCTGAAAGGTAGGCTGATATTTGTCTTCTTCGTTTTGAATCGCAAACCCTAGACCATTAATTGGCATAACCAAGCCACTATTAATTTCATTAAAGGTCATCCAGTACTTTACTTTATCTTTATAGCGAGTAAGGACTGTTTTAGCATACCTTTCAAAAAAGGTTATAACTTGACGATTTCTCCAACCACCGTATTCCTTTACTAAATGAAGAGGCATTTCATAATGAGAAATCGTCACAACCGGTTCAATTCCGTATTTAAGCAGCTCATCAAAGATTCGATCATAGAATGCCAGGCCTTCTTCATTAGGTTCTACTTCATCACCATTTGGAAAAATACGCGTCCAGGCAATTGACATACGAAATGCTTTAAAGCCCATTTCTGCAAATAACGCAATATCTTCCTTATAACGATGATAAAAATCAATCGCTTCATGGTTTGGATAATAATATGAATCAGGATTTATTTCAAATTCAAATCCAGGATTGAATAGAAAGTTATAACGCTCTTTCCCACCTGGTAGAACATCTGCAACGTTTAATCCTTTATTACCTTCTTTATATGCACCCTCTATTTGGTTAGCAGCTGTTGCTCCGCCCCATAAAAAATCTTCAGGAAATTGATTTTTACTCATTTTGATTACCTCCAGAATTTACTCCATTACTACTATTAGCTATTTAGAATAATTTAACTCTCCTTAGAATGAAGAGTATAAGAGAATTCTATCTACTTAAAGTAAACGAGTAAATGAAAGAGCAGGTTAAAGTATTTTTTTACGCAAAATGGTATTTGTTACGTATATGTTACACTGTGTTTCTTTCCTTCAACATTCTCCTTTCAAGATAGAAAAAGAAGCACCAAATCTAGATTAGCTAGTGCTTCCATTCTTCTTATTTATACTGACTCTTTTTCACTTTTTAGCTTTTCGAGTTCTCGACTTACTTCTTCTTCATTAATATAGTTACGATAAGCTGTATCATGCACAGCCATAGGATTTGCAAATTGAGTGCCAGCTTGTACCTCTGCCTCCATTAGTAAAATACGTTCTTCCGCACGTGCTACCCCTCTTACAATATTATCCTGTTTAAAAGAAGCAGTTGCATGTTGAATTTGTTGAAGGGATTGTGCAACGTTAGCACGTGAAGCTAGTAAAACTTTTTTATGTTGTAGCTCGTTATAGATTTCTTGCAGCTCTTGTAATTTTTCGTTAAGAATGTGAGTTTGTCCTTTAATTGCTTCGAATTGCTGCTGATAAAGGCTTAATTGGTTTTCATGTAGCAACTTTTCTTGGACAGCTAATCTAGCCATTGTATTTTCTTCATGTTGAATGGCAAGCTTTGCTTGTCTCGCACGCTTGTCCACTAAATGTTTTGTTTCCATAATAAGTGCAGCTTGCTTATTCTCCACAAAAATTTGGAGAGAAAGAGCTTTCTGAGCTTTTGCCATTTCTTGCTCCATCTCTCTTGAATATTCATTTAACATCGCAATAGGATCTTCCATCCCATCTAGTAACGCATTAATATCTGCTTTTGCAATTGTTTTAATTCTTTTAAAAATACCCATATTATTCATTCTCCTTTTTAGTTGTTACAGTATTTTCCCATTGATCTAATAAATTGTGATTTTGGTTCCTAACCGGTTTATGTGAACTCATTAAAGATGTATCAATTAGCTGTTGCATAGAAGATGCTTTTGATTTTTTTCTGAGCCATTTTACTAAAAGAACCAAAACAGCTAGTCCAATAATCAGGAATATAAGGAATCCTAGCCAAGAAAACCCTCCGTGATGTGGTACGTTCATCATTTGACCACCTCCGAAGCCCTCTCGCGGCCCCACTCTTCCTGGGCCATGTCCATGCGGTCCACCAGCTGCCATGGCACTACTAAATCCTCCTAGTAGAAAATAGATTCCTAAAACCATTGGAGTCATGAGCGCACCCCAGAAAATTGTTTTTTTCATTTTCTTTCCTCCTTTCACTTTCGATGTTTTTAGTTTAGTAGAGTTTGGTGAAAATACGGTGAAAGGGCTAATCCTTTTTTATCAAAATCCAAGTTGACTAGAGCCCACAAAAAAAAAGGATACCACCGGTAATAACCGACAGGTATCCTTATCAAGCACTTATGTTATTGTATTACCCGAGCAATTGATAGTCCATCACCGATCGGGAGAATGATTGAATCCAAATTAGGATCATTTGCTACTCTCTCGTTAAATGCGCGAATAAATTCTATACGCGGGTCTTCACTCGATTCCTCACAAACCCTTCCTCTTTGTAGAACATTATCAGCAACTATTAGTGCACCCGGATTAGCTAATCGCAATGCCTTTTCTAAATAATTCGGATAATTTGGCTTATCAGCATCGATAAATATGAAGTCATACTTCTTTTGATCCGCTTCAAGCTGCTCTAAACTTTTTAAAGCTTCACCTGTATAGTATGTAACACGATCACCAAAGCCAGCTTTTTTCAGGTTTTTATGTGCTAATTCAGCATATTCTTGCATTAATTCTAGAGAGGTTAATTGTCCATCCTCTCCAAGACCACGAACAAGACAGATTCCGCTATATCCACCTAAAGCTCCAATCTCCAATATTTCTTTTGCTCCAGAAATTTTCACTAACAATGTAAGAAGCTTTCCAATTTCCGGTGGAACAGATATATTCCGCATACCGTTTGCCTGGATACTTTCTAAAACTTCACCTAAAATCCTATCATCCTTCGTAAATAAAGATTGAATATACTCTTCTATCTTCATATGTTTCCTCCAGAGTTCAGATTATTTGAACACTCTATCAATAAATAAAATTATGGTAGTTGTTTTATTTTTTCTTCGATTGATGTTCGTTCTTTTGGTTCGTTAATCTCCTCAGGATATCCTACGCCAAACACCCCAATCACATCATATTCATCCGAAATTCCGAGAATATCACGGTTTTTCTGAGCATTTCCCATGGAAGACCAAAATGTTCCTACTCCTTCTTCCCATGCGGCTAAATTAAAGTTCTGAACAAAGCAGGCAGTAGCAAGCGCATTTTCTACTGTTTCCACTTTTGTGTTCCCGTGTTTTGATAGAATAGCAAGCACAACTGGAGCATGAAAGAAATCTGTTTTGTGATTTAGTTTTTCTCTTGTTTCAGGACCAACCACATACACTTCCCACGGTTCCGTCATTTTGTGATTCGGAGCCATAGTGCCTGCTTGCAGCCATTTGCTAAGCTGTTCCATATTAATAGGATCAGATTTAAAACTTTTGATATTGCGGCGAGAATAAATTGTTTCTAATGTGTTCATAAGATATGTTCCTCCTTGTATCTGCTTGTTAAATTTTATTTTCTTCATTAATATCCGTATTGTGATGTGTTAATTTTCCATCTTCATGAAGTTCAAAATGTCTAGTATACTCATCAATCGTTAACTCAATTGCTTTTAATTCTCCAAGAACAACTTGCCTTATTTCCTGAAATTCCGGTGCATCTAGTTGTTGTTTTAATGTAGTACGTTTTACATGTAATCTTTCTAAAAACTCAAGGGCCCTACCTCTACGAAAGGTTTGGGCGCCAGAATGATGTCGCCTTCCTTTATGGCCACCACCTCTATGTTTTTCACCTTTTTTATGACCATCAAACTCCTTCAACAATTAATCACTCCTTTGTATACTTTTGTATACTTTATATCTATATGTTAAATGTATACAAATGTATGCGAATTGTCAAACTATTTCTAAACTTTATTTGAAATAAAAAAATCAACCTGAATTAAATTCAGATTGATTCAAGAAGTCAATTATTTCATATAGTTCTCTACCAATTCAAAGCATCTTTCTTTAGTAGTACCTGCTAGGGAAGCTGTATATTCCAGTGGCTCCATCGTTCCCCCTTCAAATTGACTTGCATCTTTTTCTGCTGTTTCATCTCTAAGTGTGATCCATTTCCTTTGTTCTTGTCGGAGTTCTTCCATCTCATCCGCTGGTAGCTGCTTTTCTAGAACCTGATAGATCTCATTTAAAGCTTGATCCCACTTTTCCAAGATTTCTTCTTGTGATTTCCTCATTCCGAATGTTGAGCCATCATTGTCATTCCTAATTTCTGTTGCTGCCTTTTCTATGCTACTGAGTTTATCTAAGTATTTCTGTTTACTTCCTTCACTCACATCTGATTCTTCACTTACATTTTTGTCTTTTGATTCATCCTCGTCTGCTTGCTGCGAATCCTTATCCATAGTAGTATCTGTTTCTTCAGTATTACTTTCTTCTGTTATATCATTATGTTTTTCCGAGTTATCCTCCTCATTGGATTGAGTTTCCTCATTACTATCAGCTTTAATTTCTTCATTTTCTTTAGTCGGTGCTTCACTTTGATCAGATTTGTTTTGATTGTTGCACCCAACCAAGAGGACAAATAGTGCTAACACTGTAAATATTGACTTCAAAAAATAACTCCCTTTCTAAATTAAAATACCTTCTATAAGGTACACTTTCATTCAAGATAATAAAAGGTACAAAAGGTATAATTTCCCACCTGTTTCATTTCATACTTTTATACCCCAAGATTTCTGGTATTCCCTAACTTCCTATTTCCTTTTCTCTTCTCTTACTGTTAAGATATGAGCTTCTGCTCCGTATTCTACTCGTATTGTTTTTCTAGCCTCTACAGGTGTTCTTGCTGTTACTGATTGAATCTGCTTTTCTCCATTCATCTCTATTTCAACAAGAAAGCATTTTGAACCACATCTCAACTAGATCCCTCCCTTTCTGATTTTTTGACAAAAAGAACCTTCAATCTAAAAGGATTAAAGGTTCTGCATATTTATATAGAGTGGTATTTTATTAGTTAACCCTTGAAAAAACACTTATCCCCTGTTTTTTCTAGCAAAGAATTAACTAAATACGGGCTTTTTTTCGCTTAACCCCAATGTTTGTGATGTGTTAGTATGGATTTCGTTTAGAAGCTGCGGGTTATCCATTAATGACACACCATAAGAAGGAATCATTTCTTTAATTTTTGGTTCCCACTCATCTATATACTGAGGGAAGCATTTTGTGATGACTTCAAGCATAACGTGAACTGCAGTTGAAGCACCTGGGGAAGCACCGAGCAATGCTGCAACTGAACCATCAGCTGCACTAACAACCTCTGTACCAAATTGAAGCGTTCCTTTTCCACCAGCTTCAGTGTCCTTAATGACTTGCACACGTTGACCCGCTACAACTAAATCCCAATCCTCACTTTTAGCGTTTGGAATAAATTCACGTAACTCTTCCATACGTGCTTCTTTTGATAACATTACTTGCTGTATCAAGTATTTTGTTAGCGACATGTTTTTTGCACCTGCTGCTAGCATTGTTAACAGATTATCCGGTTTTACAGAAGTGATTAAATCAAACATCGATCCATTTTTTAAAAACTTGGGTGTAAAGCCAGCAAATGGTCCGAACAATAATGATTTTTTGTTATCAATAAATCGTGTATCAAGATGTGGAACAGACATCGGAGGAGCTCCAACCTTAGCCTTACCGTAAACTTTCGCATGGTGTTTCGCAACCACTTCCGGATTATTACACACCATGAATAGTCCACTTACCGGGAAACCACCAATATGCTTACCTTCAGGAATACCTGACTTTTGAAGTAAATGTAGGCTTCCTCCTCCGCCTCCAATAAAGACGAATTTCGCTTTATGTCGTTCAACTTCACCGCTACCAAGATTTTGCACCTTTAATTCCCATAATCCATCAGTCGTACGTTTAATGTCGTTGACACTACGATTATAGTGCAAGTCAACATTTTTAGTTTCTAGATGGTCAAACAGCATACGTGTTAATGCACCAAAGTTAACATCTGTTCCCGTGTCAATTTTTGTTGCTGCTATCGGTTCATTGGATGTACGTTCTTGCATGATTAACGGAATCCACTCCATTAATTTTTCTGGATTATCAGAGAACTCCATTCCTTGGAAAAGTGGATTTTTTGAGAGCGCTTCAAATCGTTTTTTCAAAAAAGTTACATTTTCTTCTCCATGCACTAAGCTCATATGAGGCAGTGGCATAATAAAATCATGTGGATTTTGAATTAGTTTGTTTTGAACAAGAAAAGACCAAAACTGCATGGAAACTTGAAACTGTTCATTAATTTTAATCGCTTTACTAATATCTACAGATCCGTCAGGTTTTTCGGATGTATAGTTAAGCTCACAAAGTGCAGCATGCCCCGTTCCTGCATTATTCCATTCGTTGGAGCTTTCTTCCCCTGCATTTGAAAGCTTTTCAAAAACTGTTATATTCCAGTCAGGCACCAATTGTTTCAGTAGTGTTCCTAAAGTCGCACTCATGATACCGGCACCAATTAAGATAACGTCTGTTTTCATTTCTCTATCTCCCATATTTACCTTCCTTATACCCTAGTATTCGCAGAAAAAATAGTAACTCTTCTGCTTAGGTTTCACACCAAACCAAGGTGCGACCTAGTCTCACACTTCTTTGTCTCCATTTTAAGCATATCTTGATGTATTAATATAATTTATAGATGAATATATTAACTATTTATCTACTATTATATGATAATTATAAACTTTTTGAAAGATGGTAGAAAGTGAGAAATATGTCCATAAAGAATAAAATAAAGAAAAATATAAATTTTCATTCAAATTCCCCTAGGATTACAGCCATTTTTTTCCTTATTAGGTAACCAATTTCCCCTATTATTGTACGCTTTTCATACCCTCAACGTGAATAGACATATGCTTCATATCATGGAGATTCTAACTTTTTATTTATATTCATTTTTTTCTAAATTAATACTATTTTACTCTAATGAAAAAGCACATTTCAAAAATGAAATGTGCTTTGTTGAGGAAGGATGCTTATCAATGCCTTTATCTACTCAAATCGAATCCTCTTCATTCCTATAGTAAGAAAAACACCTGTAAATATAAGAAGAACACAAATTGGATAAATGATATCTAAGATATTCCCACCTCTTGCGGCAAGTTCTGTGAATCCTTCAAGTCCCCAGTATTGTGGAACAAATCTAGCAGCTTGTTGCATAAAGTCAGGCATAATTTCAAGAGGCCAATAAACGCCGCCAAGCATACAGGTAGAGATGATAATTAAGTTGCCGAACACCGATTGTTGTTCAGAGGACTTAACGAACCCTGCAATAAAGAGCCCTAGACCGATTGTACATAGTAATAAGCAGGAGACGAGCACAATATTTGCTAACAAATTCCCCCAATTAACATGAAATACTACTTTTGTTATAAGCATTAATACCCCAAATTGAATCCATCCAATTAAAAAGAACGAAAGCAAATATCCGCCTAATAATTCAGTTCTTGAGGCCGGGGTAGACATCATTCTATACCAAACACCAGACTGCCTAGCCTCTAAAAGCACACCTGTACTTATAAGCATGCTAATCATTACAAACATAATTGTAAAACCAGCGGATCGAGCGGTTAAATTGGACATTGTTGCAACTTCATTACTTTTGGTCACGGTAACTGTTTCAACAGAGGTCGGAATTCCAGAAGTCTCTTCTACTATTTGATCTTGAACTACCTTTGGCTCCTCCCCAGTTACTTCCTGATAAAAGCTTGAGGCTGTAACTCCAATTTGAATTTTCACAATGCTATCATTAATGATTTGTTCAATCATAGTAGCTCCTTCAAATGAAGCTTGAGAAACAAATACAACTTCCGGTGTTTTGTTATCTAACAATTCTTTTTCAAACCCTGAATTTAGCTGAACATATCCTGATATTTTTTGGTCATTAAATTTTAGATCGGCTGTTTGACTGTCATCGATGTGAAAATCCACCAAACCCTTACTTTTTAGTTCATCTATTAATGTTTTTGATAATAAGGTGTTATCAAGATCAACTACAGAAATTATCGGCTTGTTTTCTTCACCTTCAGAAAATAACCCTCCAAAAATAAAGGTAAATAGTAGAGGCATTCCAAACATGAGCAAAAATGATTGTGGCTTTTGAAACATCCTTTTCATCTCAAAGGCCGCAATTGCGCCAATTCTCTTCATTATTTTTCTCTCCCTACCTATACTTTAGTTTTATTGACCCTATAAACAGGGTTGTAAGCCCAATTGTTATTAAAATCGTAATAGGCATAACAAGTGAAGACCATGATGTTCCATTCATAATTTCTAAAAAACTATGAAGAGCCCATTTATTCGGTGCAATATTAGCTACTTGTTGCATAATGCTTGGAAAAGAGGCAAGTGGAATCATTGAACCCCCAAGGAGGGCTAGAATCTGAACCCCAATTCCTCCCATTGTATCAGCCGTTTTTTCTTCTGTTATTAATCCTGCTATAATCATTGCTACCCCTGCTACAGATATTGAATAAGCTATTCCAATTACGAAAAGTTGGAGGATGTTGTTTCCCCATGCGACTCCAAATAAATAATGAGTTGTCATGACAAACACGATAAATTGTAGGAGGGAAAAAGAAAAAGTTCCAAGGAACTTCCCAATCATAATCGAAGAATGTCTAATTGGGCTACACATTAATCGTGCTAATGTGTCTGTTTTTCTCTCTTGAATAATCGTTTTTGCACCAATAGTTGTATTAAATAAAATAAACATAGCTCCCATTGCAGCCGCATAATATTGCATTCCCGAAATTGGTTCCTTACCGTCCTTTTCAATGACAATAGCATTCACCTTAGACCCTGCAATTACCGAAAGATCATCTACAAGACTCGTTATCATACCCGCTGAGTTTATATTCTGATTAGAAACTGGAACAACAGTCGATAGCTTTTCAGCTACTGTACCCGCAGCAGCTGATACTGTTGTAATCCGGTCAACAAAAGAGTTTGTTATGGAGCGAAGAATAGTAGCTTGAATTTCTTTTGCTGGATCTTTTAAAATCGTTACAGTCTTTTCTTCTCCCTTCATTAACCCTTCTCCCCAGTGAACAGGAAGAATTAAGCCAACATCTACTTTCTGGTTTTCCACAGCCAATCTTAACTCCTCTTCTGAGTTAAACTCACTCACTGTCAAACTATCTCGTAATTCTTTTCCTTGAAGAACTTGATTAATAAATTGATCTGTCACCTCATCTGTTGAAGACACAACGATACCTGTTGATGTTCCTGGTAGCGTTCCATCCTCACCGAATACACCGCTAAGAGCTGAACCTAGAATCATTGTTAAGACGATTGGCATTAATAATAGGGTGATAAAAGATTTTCGGTCTTTTAGTCTGATTTCCATATCTTTCCAAGCAATTGTGAACATCTTATCACGCCTCCTAGTCTCGTAAAGATCTTCCTGTTAACTGCAGGAATAATGTTTCAAGATTCGCTTCTTCGATTTTAACCTCTTCAATTTTTAGTCCATGATTAATAGCCGCTGTGATAATAGATCCCAATGCCTCTTGAGGGTTAAGAGAGAAAACCTCAAGAATCCCGGATTCTTCTTTGTACAAAACTTGGGTTACACCATGCACTTGTTTTATTGCTTCCATTGCCTCGCCTGTCATCTTTTCAACATTGATTTGAACAAAACTCCTTCCCGCTAACCTGTTACATAGCTCTGCTGTTGTGCCAATGGCCATTACCTCTCCATGATCAATAATTCCAACACGATGACAAAGAAACTCTACTTCCTCCATGTAGTGACTTGTGTAGATAATCGTCATCCCTTTTTCATTCAAAGCTTTCACTGTTTCAAGGATATGATTTCGGGACTGTGGGTCAATTCCAACAGTTGGTTCGTCCATAATAAGTAATTCTGGTTCATGCATCAAAGCTGCTCCAATATTAATTCTTCGCTTCATTCCTCCAGAAAAAGTTTCAATTCGTTCTTTCCCACGATCTTTTAATCCAACAATCTCTAATACTTCTTCCACTCGTTTTTTTGCTTGCAAACCTGAAAGTCCGTACATTTTACCCCAGAATAGAAGATTATCTTTTGCTGACATTGTTGGATAAAGAGCAATTTCCTGTGAGACTACTCCTATTTTTTTCTTAATGTTTATTGGTGCTTTTTTAACCGATTCATTCCCAACGAACACATCACCGTCGTCATACGGGATAAGACCACAAATCATTGAAATCGTTGTTGACTTCCCTGCTCCATTAGGGCCTAACAATCCGAATGCCTCACCCTTTTCAATGGTAAACGAAACATTTTTCACAACCTCTTTTTTTCCATAGCTTTTCTTTAGCTCTCTAACCTCTAACATATCTTCACATCCTCACTGGATTGATATTTTATTTTTTTGATCAACATCTAAAGTATAGCTCGATATCCTCTCCTTCAAATCCCTCTGCAGATAGAAAAATCCATAAAAAAATACAGCTATCTTAGCTGTATTTCATAGTCATATATGCCAAAAGTCATCGATCAGAAGGTAGTAATGTTATACCTTACAGCAAAAATAGCTGCCTGTGTTCGATCTCTCAAATTAAGTTTGCTGATCAAATTTGACACATGATTTTTTACAGTGCCCTCGGAAATAAACAATTCGGAAGCTATTTCTTTATTGTTTAAGCCTAAACCAAGCTTATTTAACACTTCAATCTCTCGTTCTGTTAATCCCTTTATAATCTCAGGGACTTCACTAGTTTGCTCAATCGTTTGATTTCTTCTCATTTCTCTCACAATATCTGCTGTTAATTCTTTCGGAAGAACCATACCACCTGATTGAACTGTCATGATTGCCTGTACAATAGCATCTGTGGGCATATCCTTTAACAAATATCCGCTCGCCCCTTCTTCAAGTGCTTCAAAAATTAAAGCACTATCATGAAAGGTCGTGAGCATAAGCACTTTGATATTAGGATATTTAGATGTAATCAACTTAGTTCCCTCTACACCGTTTGCTACAGGCATGCGAATATCCATTAAAACAATGTCTGGCATCAAGTCACCAGCTTTTTCAAAAGCTTCCTGACTATTCGATGCCACACCTACAACCTCAAGCTCAGATTTTAAATTTAGGATGGTTGCAAGTCCATCTCTCATCAATTCTTGGTCATCAACAATTAATAACTTAACCACTAAGCTCCCCCCATTTGCCACCTTATCTCTTTAAGCGGAAATCGTGCTTTTACAATAAACCCATTTGAAGCTGTACTTTCAAACATTATATTTCCACCATGCTCATGAACTCTTTCTCTCATATTCTTTAACCCGAATCCAGGACTAACTGTTGCTGCCCCTGTTCCGTTGTCTTTAATAAAAATATCAATATTTGAATCTGTTACCTCCAGCATAACACTGCACTCATTTGCCTGCCCATGTCGAACCGAATTTGTTATGGATTCCTGTATTATACGAGTTAAATCTAATTGGATGGAAACGGGAATTTTTGTAGCATCCCCCTTTACAGCCAAAGTTGATGTTAACCCAGTCATCATCTTATAGTCTTCTAGTATTTTTCTTACTGTGGATAGAAATGACTGTGGCTGACGATCTTCCCTTAAGGTACGCACAGATAGCCGAATTTCCTGAAGAGTGTTTCGCGCCAATTCCTCACAAAGCAGGATTGTTTCCTTGCTTTTCTCAGGTTTTGAATTTAGCAACTCTTTAGCAACCTGCAGCTGAACCAGTAAAGCAGTCATCTTATGTCCAACAGTATCATGAATTTCACCCGATATTCGATTGCGCTCTCGAATAAGCGTTAACTCCTCCACCTGGCTTGAATAATGATGCAGCTTCTCATGAGCAACTTTTAAAGCATCATGGGTTTGTGCAAGCTCATCATACTGACTTTCAATCTTCTCCTGAGCAAGAAGCAATTTATGTATTAACCTGCCTACAACTGCTGCAAACACAATAAACGTGAAGTTGATCAAATTATTCATCACACTAAAATTACCTGTAGCATAAAAGGTATAAGTAATACAAATTCCCCAAATAACGAAAAAGGCTAAAGAGCATCCCAGAAGAATTCTCTTACTTTCAGCTACCAAAAAAAGTGTAACAGCATTTACCCCAAACAAGATTAAATAAAGAGTTGCTTCAGGAAAGAAAAAAACAAATCCAATAATGAAAAGAGAATCTAAAACCAGTGGAATCAAGTAATACCTTTTACCTGCCTGACTCCCCATAAATAAGTGATTAAAACAAAATCCCGCTCCTGCTATAATTGTATAAACGAATTGAATAGTTGTATGACTTTCCACAGATTGATAGTAAACATAACTCATTAAAATAAACATCACTAGCCTAAGACTGTTTAAAAAGGTTAGCTTCAAGGAATCACCTCTATGTGTGGAGAATTTAATTTTGGATTTAAAATTGTTAAGATATTCCTATTATAAGCTTAAACTTGGTGGGTGGTAATACTAAGTCTTGAGGTTTTCATTTCATATAGTTTTTTCCAGATTACTTTGTTTACAATTCTCACACAATCAATTTATAATTTTAATTGTGATGATACAAAGACAATTTTACTTCTTAGACACACTTCACATTTTTGTAAACGTATACAAAAATCAAAAAGAGGGAGTGTTATAAAATGAAGAACAGAGTTAATCCAGAGTTAGTACAAGGATTAGATATGTTTCAAGATTTAGATATTCGTCCAGAGAATTTACCAGCAATTAGAGAAGGTGCAGCTCAGATGAGGCAACCTACCGTTGTTGATGAATCTCTTTCATTAACTGATGAAATCATTGTTGGACCAGATTCAAATCCATTACCATTAAGAATTTACCGTCAAAACTCATCCACTGAAACTTTACCTGTTTTGTTATGGATCCATGGGGGTGGATATATTTTAGGCTCAATAGATGATAATGATGATCTATGTATGAGGTTTGCAAAAGAAGCTAATTGTGTAGTCGTTTCGGTAGAATATCGTCTAGCTCCTGAACACCCTTACCCAGCTCCGATCGAGGATTGTTATGCTGCTTTAAAATGGATAGCTGATCATGCAGAGTCATTAAATATTGATCCGAACCGAATAGGAGTTGCAGGTGCTAGTGCTGGTGGTGGATTAACAGCAGCCTTAACATTATTAGCTCGCGACCGACAATATCCTTCCCTTTGTTTCCAAATGCCACTCTATCCAATGATTGATGATCAAAATAACTCACCTTCTACAAATGAAATACAAGAAGGGTTTGTGTGGAATCAAAGAACAAATGAAGCAGGCTGGAGGATGTATTTAGGAGAATTATATGGAAAAGATAACATCCCTGCCTATGCAGCTCCAGCACGTGCTGAAGATTATAGTCATTTACCATACACATACACATGTGTTGGTCAATTAGATCCTTTTCGAGATGAAACGTTATCTTATGTTACCAAACTTGCACAGGCTGGTGTGGATGTTGAATTTCACTTATATCCTGGAGCCTATCACGGGTTTGAAGGGATAAATCCTAATGCTGACCTATCCATTCGTGCTACAAATGAATATATTCAAGCAGTTAAAAACGGCTTTGAAAGACTTGAAAAGGTAAAATCTTAATTTTTATTTGTAACACTCACAAACTATTTGTGAGTGTTACAGCAAAAAAGCCGATAATAGTTATCGACTTTTTTTGCTTTTATTATTTAGAAGAAACAGACTCTGTCTCTTTTTCTACAGAAATTTCTTTGTTGGATATCATATTATTAACAGCACTAAACAGGGCTTTTACTGAGGATGTCATAATATCAGCGTCTATACCACAACCCCAATAGACGGCACCATCTAAAGCAGTAATCCCAACATAAGATACAGCGTTAGACTCTGAGCCTATGTTTTGCGCATGCTCCTTATACATTAAATCTTTATAACGGAAACCAAGTTGCTCTTGAAGTACGTTACTAATCGCATCCAGTCTTCCATTTCCTGTTCCAGTTAACTTGTATTCTTGTTCATTCTTTTTAAACATAACTGCTGTTTCATAATGTGCATTTTGAGTGAACGTGTAATCAATAAACTCGACAGGTGTATTAATATTTACAAAGTCATTGATAAAAATATCATAGATTTCATTTGGCATAAGCTCCTTATGTTTACGATCCGAAATATTTTTAACATGATATCCAAAGCTTTCACGCATCTCAACAGGTAAATCAAGTCCATATGTTTGGTGAAGCACATAGCCAATTCCACCTTTACCTGATTGGCTATTAATACGAATAATATCTCCTTCATATTGTCTACCAATATCCATTGGATCTATTAATAAATATGGAACATTCCAGTACTGACGTTCTTTTTCTTCACGCCATTTCATTCCTTTTGCAATCGCATCCTGATGAGAACCAGAAAATGCTGTAAAAACAAGTTCGCCTCCATAAGGATGTCTTTCGTGAACGGTCATTCTTGTTAATTTCTCATACTGTGTAATAATGCTTGGAATATTTTCTAAGTTTAGATTTGGATCAACACCATGTGAAAACATGTTTAAGGCAAGTGTAACAATGTCTACATTACCAGTTCTTTCTCCATTTCCAAACAATGTTCCCTCCACTCTCTGTGCTCCAGCTAGCATTCCTAACTCTGCGTCTGCTACCCCAGTACCTCTGTCATTATGTGGATGAAGGGAAAGGATTACATTGTCCCGATAGTTAAGATTCTCACTCATATACTCGATTTGGCTTGCGTAAACGTGAGGCATAGACATTGAAACTGTTGCTGGTAAGTTGATAATAACCTTGTTTTCCGCATCAGGCTGCCATTCATCTAAAACACGATTGCAAATTTCAAGTGCAAACTCCACTTCTGTGCCTGTGAAGCTTTCCGGAGAATATTGAAATTGGAAATCTCCTTCCGTTTCAGCAGCATATTTTTTAAGTAGCTTTGCTCCAGTTACTGCAATATCAATAATTTGTTCTTCCGATTTTTTGAACACTTGCTCCCGTTGTGCTACAGATGTTGAGTTGTATAGGTGAACCACCGCTTTTTTCGCACCTTCTAGAGCCTCAAATGTTTTCTTAATAATATGATCTCTTGACTGTGTTAACACTTGGATTGTTACATCATCTGGTATTAAATCTTGTTCAATTAATGTACGTAAAAAAGCATATTCCGTTTCAGATGCAGCAGGAAAACCTACTTCTATTTCCTTAAAACCAACTTCCAACAGCAATTGAAAATACTCTAACTTTTCTTCTAAGCTCATAGGAACAATCAACGCCTGATTACCATCGCGCAGATCAACACTACACCAAGTAGGAGCTTCCGTAATATACTCTTTCTGCGTCCATTTTAAGCTAGTCACTGGAGGCATAAAATAACCTCTAGAATACTTATCAATATTTTTCATTTAAAATACCGCCTTTCCATTATTATTCAAATAAAAAAGCCTATCATCTCATAAGAGACGACAGGCTATAACCTTCGTGGTACCACTCTTTTTGGTTCATCACTAAATAAACGAACCCACTTTGAGACTTTATTACGGTAGTCATCCGTTAAGACCTACATATCAGTCCTACCACTCCTGGGCGAGTTGGGGAATCAATTGACTGTCTTTCACCACCCGACAGCTCTCTAAACAATCTATTTTCCTTAATATTCCCATTCACAGTGTTTCAATAATTTATACTAATCTGATTTTTCTAATTTTATAACAAGTTGGGTGAATAATCAAGAGAAAGTTGATGTTTTTTGGTATGAGGTTGTTTCTGTTTTCGTGAGGGTGCCTGTGAGTGGGGCGGTGCCTGTCACTTCCCGTTTTTTGTAAAATGGTGTCGAACACTGAAATGCATATTGATTAGTGGAAAGGGAAATTCTTTGGTTTGCTAGGTAAATAATAGGTGGATCAGTTAATGAACGACAAATCAGGCAGCAATCAGAAGGAGAATGTCGTTCATAGCGGTGGTGAACGACAAATCAAGCAGCAATCAAAAAGGGAATTTCATTCATTGCGGTGGTGAACGGTAAATCAGGCAGGAAATAGAGAGGGAATGTCATTTGTATTCACTCTACAAACCTGTTTTTTCTTAAGAATGGATGCATAGGTCTTATTCCATGAACATTTTAACTGTGATTAATATGTTTATCTGCGATTTTACAAGGGGTATCTACGATTATTAGAGGTTTATCTTCGATTATCCCGTTTTTATCTTCGATTCAACAAAATTCTACATTTCCTCTACTTACTCTTGCTTGTACCTTTATATTTGTTTCTACCATGCATCTTCATAATAAAAATTATATTTATGCTTCACTCTTACTTTTTTATAAGCAAAAAAAGACCAGCATCTCTACTGATCTTTTCTCCATCTTACTTGGCGACGTCCTACTCTCACAG